>JBCCZW010000304.1:0-5820 GCA_039186805.1 Verrucomicrobiota bacterium | reverse complement strand
TCCCGATAGAGGGAGGGAAGTCGCCCTACTTAATTCTTCAACCCACTGAGCCATGAATGCGGACACTCTCGAATTAACCCCCACGAAAAATAGGCAATTTCAGACTTCGGGAACCGAAAGCGGCTTCGTTGAAATTGCAGGGGAGTCATTCTACCGGATTTTGGATTCGGACCGAATGGATCCTTTTTTAATGAATCTGGTGAGTGGATCGAACCACTGGATGTTTATCGCAAGCAACGGCGCCCTGACCGCGGGGCGTCGTAATGCAGACAATGCTCTGTTCCCCTATTACACGCAGGACAAGTTGTTCGACCTGGCTCATACTGTTGGTCCGGTCTCGATGTTTTGGATCGATGGGCCCGCTTTGGATCATTCGATCCTTTGGCGTCCCTTCTCTACGGAGCCCAACGTCCGTGACACGCAGAGGAACCTTTATAAGAATATAGATGGCAGTAAGCTGATTTTCGAAGCGATTCACGAAGTCACTGGTTTAAGATTTCGCTACTCTTGGATGACGGGAGATGAATTCGGCTTCGTTCGTCAGTCTGAGTTGCTGAACGGAGGTAGCTCGCTGGTGGACGTCAGGCTGTTGGATGGTATCCAAAATATGGTGCCCTATGGACTTGATCAGGCATTTGTGAATCAGTTTAGCAACCTGTCCGATGCGTATAAGAAGAACGAGCAGTTGGACCCGGCGGGCTTGGGAGTGTACTATTTGAGTTCGATCCCAACGGATAGAGCTGAGCCGAGCGAGGGATTGAAAGCGACTGTGGCTTGGTCGACTGGCTTAGAAGACCGCCGCGTATTGGTTTCTTCCCGACAGGTTTCGCATTTCGTTAGGGGCGAGTCGATCGCGAGCGAAAGCGAAACTCGTGGATTGCGATGCGCCTACCTTGTGGAATCGAAGTTGAGCTTGGATGCGAATGAAAGCAGCGATTGGTGGTTGGCTGCGGATATAAATCAGGACGCGACGCAGGTGGAGCGTTTGCGGTCTCGACTGGAAAGCGCTGAGGATCTGGTGAATGCTCTGCAAGAGGATGTGGATCGAAACGAAGAGTCTCTGCGTGGAAAGATCGGAGATTCCGATGGGTTTCAGAAAACGGCTGAGCCCTTGCGCGATGCGCGTCATCGTTCTAACACGCTCTTCAACATCATGCGTGGTGGTATCTTCGATGAAGGCTATCGGGTAAGAGTCGCTGACTTTAAGGACTATGTTCGCGATTGGAACCGAGGCGTGAGCGAAAGATATAATTCGGAAATCGATGCCCTTGGAGAAAGCGTATCCAAGGATGATCTTGTAGAATGGGCAGAGGAGGTAGGCGATTCGCACCTCCAGCGTTTAGCGATGGAGTATCTTCCGCTTTCCTTTAGTCGTCGACATGGCGATCCAAGTCGTCCTTGGAATAAGTTCTCGATTGAGACTCAGGACGATGAGGGAAATCCCATTTTAGGATATCAGGGCAATTGGCGGGACATCTTCCAAAATTGGGAACCACTGGCGTATTCATACCCAGGATACTTAACTGGAATGATCTTACGCTTTCTCAATAGTTCGACCGCGGATGGGTATAATCCTTACCGAGTGACGCGGGATGGATTCGATTGGGAGATTCTGGATCCGGATGAGCCGTGGTCGAATATCGGTTACTGGGGAGATCACCAGATCATTTATTTGTTGAAGCTGCTGGAGGCTTTGAAGGCGCACAATCCGAGAGTGCTAGATGATCTCCTGGAAAAGGATTGCTTTGTTTATGCGCACGTACCGTATCGAATTCGTGGATTCAGCAAGGTTTGGGAGAATCCTCGTGAGACGATCGACTTCGATGAGGAGGCAGCTCGCTCCATTGCGAATCGTACGAGGAAGCTGGGAGCTGACGACAAGCTTCTCGTCAATAGATCTGGTCGGATTGTTTCAGCCAATATGTGGGAAAAGCTATTCAGTCCGCTCCTCGCGAAAATGTCTAATTTTGTTGTGGACGGCGGAATCTGGATGAATACCCAGCGTCCCGAGTGGAATGATGCCAACAATGCGCTTGTAGGGTATGGAGTTTCGGTGGTGACGCTTTGCTATGTAAACCGCTATTTAGAGTTCTTGAACGAGATTTTGAGCGAAGGCTTATCAAGCGATGCGGTTTCTATGGATGCGGAAATTGCTAAGTTTTTAGAAAATCAGTTGGGAGTACTAAAAGACTATGAGAGTAGAATCGACTCGTCGATCGACAACGAGCTCCGTTTCGCGATGTTGAAGGAATTGGGAGAGTCAGGAGAGGTGTATCGGCTGAGTGTTTATGAAGAAGGATTTGGTGAAGAAAAGATAGAGGTTCCGGTAGCCCTTCTGAAAATTTATATAGAAAAAGCACTCTTATTCGTCGGACGGTCGATTGATTCCAATCGACGAGAAGACGGCATGTATCATTCATATAACCTATTGAGCCCTGCGGGAGAAAACAGCGTTCAGATCGAGCGACTTTCGGAAATGCTGGAGGGTCAAGTGGCTGCTTTGAGTTCGAGGCGACTGTCTTCCGAAGAAGCGCTTGAATTACTTGCATCACTCAAGTCGAGCCAACTCTACAGAGAGGATGTCGATAGCTATTTACTTTATCCAGATCGTGACCTCCCCGGTTTTCTGGACAAGAATTGCGTTGCTGCGGAGCGAGTTGAGAGCTCGCCTCTACTGACTCAGTTAGCGACTCTGAGCGGAAATCGTGTTCTTCTAAAAGATGTTTCTGGATCGTATCGGTTTAATGGCGACTTCAGAAACAGCGCGGATGTTCTCGCAGCATTGGGAGATTTTAGAGATGAGCACCCTGATGTTTACTGTGAAGCGTTAGAGCTCGAGACGCTTGCGGTATTCGAGGAGACTTTTAGCCATCGCAGCTTCACCGGTCGCTCGGGAACCTTCTTTGCCTACGAAGGTTTAGGCAGCGTGTATTGGCATATGGTTTCCAAGCTTGTCCTGGCAATCCAAGAGAACTGCGAGAGCTTCGTGGATAGCGAGGCGTTCGACACTTTTTCGGAACAGTATTTCGATACGCTGGAGGGGCTGGGATTTAATCGATCTCCTTCAGATTACGGGGCTTTTCCGATCGATGCGTATTCGCATACGCCAAAGCATGCAGGGGCGCAGCAGCCTGGCATGACGGGACAAGTGAAAGAGGATATCCTCTCTCGTTGGGCCGAGTTCGGCGTGAAGGTTGAAGGCGGCCTGTTGAGCTTTGAGCCAAGGCTCTTGAGAGCGAGTTCGTTTCTACAGGCTCCAGACTATTTCAGGTATTCCGACTTAAAGGGAGACTGGAAGAAGGTCGCGCTCGCGGCCGGTAGCTTAGCGTTTACCTATTGCAAGACTTTGATCATATACGAAATGGGGGAACGTTCGGGATTAGAATTGATATATGCCAATGGCGAAAGACTCGTGCGCGATTCGCTTCGATTGGGAGAGGAGCAATCGAATGAGGTCTTTTCACGGAGCGGAGTGATCGATTGTATAAAGGTTACGATTGCGAAGAAGCGGCTGCGCGGTTTATAATCCGTTTTTGGTGTAGTAGAAGCGGGTATCAGATTCTTGGCGTTATGATAGCGCCAGGCAAAGTTCGTATTGGCTTGCTCGGATCTATTCCCAGGTCTGCTACTTGAGGGTGCCTAGGACTGAAAAGGGGCAAGATTTTTTTGTTTGCGCTAGTCGAGCGACCAGACCTTGAAGTTGCGATAGCGGAAGTGGGTCCACTGCATTTGGCGGAGTCCAATCTTCCCAGCGCCGAGCGCTTCTCCGTTTATGTTTCCTGCGTCTTCCCAATCGATTATCAGGCGTTCATCTACGTAGAGTCGAATACGGATCTCTTCTTTTATAAGCGTTATCCTGTGTGTTTGACTACTGGATACTAAAATGCCGGGCGGCCCTTCATTGACTATGCGCTTACCGGGGTTCTTTCTTAGTCTGGCGACGGGTCGATCAGGCAGTCTGGGCGTGTTGGCGTAATAGGAGATGTGGTAATTCTTGAGGGCTTGATTGTTGTATTGGCTGAAAGTACCGTCTCGTTCAGGCAGTGAAGGATCCATTATATCTTCTCCATTGAGACCGGTTGCTGCGAAGAAAACGATGCAAAGTCCTGCTTCGAGGTTCAGGTTCTTCATATCCCATTGCGCGGCGAAACTAGATGGGAGAGCCTTCGGGCACCAGTAAACGTGATGCATCTCTTGTTTAGGCGAGAACATGCTCATACCCTCGCCGGAAAATAGGACTTTGCCGGGACCTTCCATTATCCAACCCTCAACACTTTTTTCCGTGGTCATAGAAGAGTGATAGAGTAGGCTACCTGTTTCTACGCCGAAATCTGAGGGAGATTGGGCAATGAGAAAAGCGTTGAAGGCGATGGCTAGAGATCCTATGGAAGTCGAGGTTCTGCAAGTGGGAAGTCTTAGGAGCGAAAGAAGCTTGTACATGGAATTGCAGTATCTTTTTGTCTAAGCCGGGCTGCTGGGTGTAGTCTGACTGATACAGTTTGATTGCTTGATTTTAGCTTGTGTTACTGGACGGCATTTTCCGCGCGCCAGCGGCCAGGGGTAGTTTGTAATTCTCTTCTGAATACCTGAGATAAATAGACGGATGATTGGAATCCGGTGACTTCTGCGATTTGGCTGAGCGCTTGGTCAGTGGTGCGAAGCAGGGCCTTGGCTCGATCGAGCTTCACGCGTAGTATCTCTTTGTAGATGCTGCGATTCAGCGATTTAGCGAAGCGTCGTTCGAGAAGAGTACGGCAGAGCGACGTGGTAGCGACTACCTCGTCAACGCCGATGTTGAGACAGGCGCGCTCGCGTATGTAGCTCAAGGCTTGGGTGACTTCGGGGTCCTCTATGGCGAAAATGTCGGTGGAGGCTCGCACGACGACTTCCTGGCAGGGAAGCAGAGTCTCTTGAACGTATTCAGATTTTTGAGGCGCATTCATCAT
Source organism: Verrucomicrobiota bacterium (assembly GCA_039186805.1). GTDB lineage: Bacteria > Verrucomicrobiota > Verrucomicrobiia > Opitutales > Opitutaceae > JBCCZW01. The sequence goes on along the minus strand of JBCCZW010000304.1, from coordinate 874 downwards.
TTCCTCGAGGAGTTCAGCGGCCTTGTATCCAATGGAGGGCGCATCGACGGCAACGCTGGTCATGGGAGGACTTGATAGGGTACAGAGGTAGGTGTCGTTATCGACTCCCATGACTGCTACTTGTTCGGGTACTGAGAGATTGGCTCGATGGCAGGCCTCAATGGTTTCGCGAGCGATCAGATCGTTTACGCAGAGAAGGGCGATAGGGAATTGCTGAGAGCGTTTGCCAAGCCATGCGGCGATTTTCTCCTGTTGGGTTTCCCAGTCGAGGGCAGGGTTTCCGAACCGCGTGCCGCGGAAAATTTTGCATTGAAAGCCTGCTTGCTGAACCAGTTGGAGAAAGATATCGCAGCGTTCGTTTAGGTGTTTGTGAAAGGAGCGAGGCGTCGTTACGACTCCAAAGGAGCGAAACCCGCGATTGCGTAAGTGTTGAAAAGCTAGCTCTGAAACCGTGCGGTTATCGACGCCGACGAAGGGCGTATTGAGTTTCTCGGCAATGCCTCTCAAGTCGATCATAGGGATGTTCAGCTTGGCGAGTCGGTTTGCCATGGACCGGTCGTTGATTCGCGCGAGGATCCCGTCGCCATCCCAGTTTTTGAGCCATGGAGGTGGACGATCGATGAGACCTGAAGGCTCTATGATGAGTGACCAATTGGAGTTTTTCTGTTGGTGAAAGCGTCCAATGCCCTCAAGCAATCCTCGACCATAGGCAGCTGAGGTTTCGATGAGTAAGGCGACCTTCTTTTCATTCATAATGACTGGGTACGAAAAAACTTAATAAAGATAATAAATTTCATATTGAGACTGTCGAGAGATTTGATAACATCGCAATCGTCGGAATCGAAAAGAGTGAGAATGTAGCGCAACATCCAGT
>JBCCZW010000303.1:0-5828 GCA_039186805.1 Verrucomicrobiota bacterium | reverse complement strand
GTGGATATCTATCCGAGCGGCGTCTTGGGATCGGAAGTGCAGTGCATCGAGCAGCTGCAGAGTGGGGAGTTGGCGATGTCGAAGACTTCGACGGCGGCGATGGAGTCTTTCATTCCTGAGTTGGGGGTTTTCGGAGTGCCCTATCTTTTTGATGATGAGTCGCACTTTTGGGAGGTGCTCGATGGCGAAATCGGAAAGGAGCTTCTCGCAGTGGGCGAAGGAGCGGACTTGATTGGGCTTTGCTACTACGACGCCGGCAGTCGCAATTTTTACAGCACCGAGAAACCGATTCGTTCCCCCGAAGATTTGAAGGGCATGAAGATCCGCGTGCAGAACAGTCGGATGGCGATCGCGATGATCGAGGCGATGGGTGGTTCGCCTACTCCGATTGCGTGGGGCGAGCTCTATTCGGCCTTGGCTCAGGGAGTGGTGGATGGGGCGGAGAATAATCTCCCTAGTTTCGAGAGCAGTCGTCATTATGAGGAGTGTAAGTACTTTACGCCTGACGCTCACACGAGAGTTCCAGACTTGCTGATGATCAGCTCCAAGATCTGGAGCGGCCTGAGCGAGCGCGAAAGAGATTGGCTGCAGCGAGCGGCGGATGAATCGTCCGTTTATCAACGCGAGCTGTGGGCGGTGAAAACGAAAGAGTCCTTGGAGAAAGTGGTGGCGGCCGGCGTTGAAGTACTCGAGTGCGACCCGAGCGAATTCCAAGCGGCCTGCGCTTCGATTGTGGATACGCTGTGGGGCACTCCCTTGGAGCCTTGGTTGAAGAGGATAAAGGAGGCGAGTCATGGCGGCGGAGATTAAGGAAGGCGGTTTGCTCGGGGGAGCGATTGCCGCGCGAAAGGCGCTTACGTCGGCTTTGCGATGGATCGTGATCGTTTTGATGGCATTGCTGGTGCTGGACGTTCTCTGGGGAGTGATCTCCCGCTATGCCTTTGGCCAGCAGGCGAAGTGGAGCGAGGAGCTCGCGCGTTTGCTTTTGGTTTGGGTGTCTCTTTTCGGAGCGAGTGTGGCCTTTGCCATGAAGGCCCACCTCGGGTTGGACTACTTTGCCCGAAAACTTGATCCCTCAGCTCGTAAGCTCAACAAGGCGATCGGAGTGGCGGTTTGCCTGGCCTTTGCGATTTTAGTTTTTCTGGTAGGAGGTATCGACCTGACGCTGAAAACTTTCGAATCGGGACAAACGATGGTGGCCTTGCCGTTTGCGAAATGGTGGGCTTATGCGGCTCTGCCGGCAAGCGGGGTCTTTATGGTTCTGTTCTTGGTAGAGCAACTGATAGAAGCGATCGCTTCGCCGGTCGAGGATGATGAGGAGGTGGCGAAATGATAGAAGTCATATCGATCCTTGTAATCGTTTTTGTGATACTCTTGGTGATGGACGTGCCGATTGCGGTGGCGATCGCGGTCTCCACCATGCTGGCGATGCTTTTGGAAGGCTATGATCCGAATCTGATGGTGGCTTCGAAAATGGCGAATGGCATCGATAGCTTCGCTTTGTTGGCGATACCGTTTTTCATTCTTTCAGGCATATTGATGGGGAGAGGTGGAATGGCGCGCCGGCTTATGGATTTGGCTGCGACTTTGATGAGTCGATTTCCTGGCGGTCTTGCTTATGTGAATACATTGACGTGTATGCTCTTTGGTTCGATCTCGGGATCAGCGGCGGCGGCGGTGACCTCTATTGGCGGGTTCATGCTGCCTGAGATGAAAAACAAGGGCTATAATAATGAATTCAGCGTTGCGGTAACGACTACCGCCGCCACGACGGGTTTGCTGATTCCGCCGAGCAATATAATGATTGTCTATGCGGTGGCATCGGGATCGGTGTCGATTGCGGCGATGTTCATGGCGGGAATTTTGCCGGGCGTGCTGATTGGTCTGCTCCTGATGGCGGTTTGCTTCATTATCGCCAAGAAGACTAAATTGAGCGCTGGCGAGGTGGCGAGTATTGGCCAAATTTGGGAGGCGTTCAGAAGGGCTTTTTATAGTCTGCTGCTCTTGGTGATTGTGATTGGCGGAATATTGAAGGGGATCTTTACCGCAACTGAAGCGTCGGCGATTGCCGTGGCGTATGCATTTATTCTGTCAGTGTTGGTCTATCGCGAGGTGAAGCTGAATCAATTGCCGGAGACTCTTCTGCAGGCTGGCGTCACGACTGCGGTAATCATGCTTTTGATCGGAGCGAGTTCGGGAATGTCTTGGATCATGACGATCTCGAACATTCCGCAGACGGTGTCGGAGCTTTTGCTAGGGCTTTCCGAGAATCCTTTGCTGATCATGCTTATGATCAATCTGTTGCTGCTGTTTGTGGGCACCTTTATGGATATGACGCCTGCGGTGCTGATCTTTACGCCGATCTTTTTGCCGATAGCGAAGACCTTGGGGATCGACCCGGTTCACTTTGGAATCATCTTGATCGCGAATCTTTGTATTGGGCTTTGTACGCCGCCGGTGGGAACTTGCTTGTTTCTTGGATGCGGCGTGGGGAAAACGACGATCGCTCGGGTGACTCCTTACATGATTCCGTTTTTCGTAGCCATGTTTGTCGGCTTGATGCTGATCACGTACGTATCCGGATTTTCGATGTGGCTACCGGAGCTATTCGGTCTATAGGATACCTGCTAAACATGGGATTGCTTAGGCGAAAGGATTCGCCAACTCTTCGCTGCCAATGTCAAACGAATCGCGGGAACCGACAATCAACTCAGTAGGAGACTTCGCTAGACATCTTGGTCTCTCTAGATGGACGGTGTCGCGCATATTGAACGGGCATGATGGCGTACATGAAGATACCTTGAAGCGCGTTCGGGAGGAAATGAAGCGACTCAATTTCCAGCCAAACATGATGGCGCGGACTTTGAGGGGCGCGAAGACTGGCTTGGTGGGCGTTTGCTTGCAGGGGATGAGTTCCCCGATTTTGGCCAAGAAGATATCTTGTATTCAAGAATCCTTACACGGGCGCGGCTTGCGTGGCGTGTTGGAGGTTACGTCCGGCGACGCCGATGCGGAGCGAGACGTGATTAATCATTTTCTTTCGCTGAGGGTCGATAGCATCATCTTGGTGGGATCGGTGTTGGAAGCGGGCGATTCCGTTTTCGAGCGAATGCGTTCTACGAAGGTTTCGGCGGTGGCCATCGATCCGGCGCATAACATCCCGATTGCTCGAGTCGAGGTTGATCGTCGCATGGGAATGGAGCTCTGCCTCCGGCACCTCAAAGCTAAGAGGCATGAGCGAATCGGCTTGTTGGGTTTAGAAAGCGATCCCGTTTATGGCGTCAAGCGGATGGAGGGATTGCGCGAGGCAGCGAAGACGGCGGGATTCGTCTGGGACGAAGTTTTCGTTTCAATGTCGCTGCCGGGTTGGGCGAAGTGGAGTTTTGAATACGGATACGCTTTAGCCCAGGAATTGTTGCAGCAAGCAGAACCTCCAAGGGGCATCATCGCTCTCAACGACGAAGTCGCAGTGGGAGCGATCAAAGCAATCAAAGAATGGGGATATGCAGTGCCCGAGGATTTTTCCGTTATCGGATTCGACAACTTGGATATCGGAAAATGGACGGATCCGCCCTTGTCGTCGATCGCTCAGAATGTCGAAGAGCTGGTGGCGGAATCGATTGGTCTGCTGGGCGCAAACTCCAATCAGAGAGGCGAGGTTAGGATGGTTGCGCCGCGGATGATCGTTCGCGGGTCTTCTTGAGTGCAGGCAGCTTTGGGGTGTCGCGCGTTCTTTATAGGCGAATCTACAGGATTCCGATTGTCAGTCGCTTAGAGAGCGATTGACTGAAGATGATCAGATACTTGGGCTACCGGAATAGGTATCGCGAACAAACTCCGCATGTTCGGTCGATTGTCCGTCGCTGAAGCGCAAGTCAAGCGTTTCGCATCTAGCCCACTTGTTGTATTGTGGAGCCGTCGATCCATTTGCATTCGACGTTGAGTTCGATGGGACTTTTAGGGATGCCGAATTGATTATGGTATAGCTTCGATGCGATAAAGTCGACGGCATGCTTGGCTTGGAGGTCTTTTTGGTGACTGACTCCGGCCATTTCTAAACCGGGTTTGGGAACGTAGTCGAATTGCACCAGGCCTACGTCTTTCGGGACCCGCAGTTTCAGATCCTCTTCGATAATGTAACGGAGCTTAGGAATGATCCCGACGACGACATCCGGTTTGTGCTTTTTAAACCAGGGTACGAATTCCTCTCTGAGCAGATCCATGTTTGATACGTCGGTAGGGGTCTGCAGGCGTTTGTTGACCTCTAGAACAATCGATTCAATTTCAGGCATGGTCTGCTGGCAATACATGACTCCCATTTGAAGTCTATTCTTGGATTGGCGCAGTGACCAATTTGAGAAGTAAAATCCGATCTTGCGGTAGCCTTTCTTCCAGAGCATCTCCGTGGCGAGGATTGCGACTTCGGCTTCATTGCAGGCGATCGTGTCGATCTGCGGGGACCATACTGTGCGACCTATTTGAGCGATTGCCAGATTGCTCAAATCAAGCTTCAGCTCGCTCTTCCTATTCTCCATCTGAGGTACGATTAAGCCTCTGATTCCGCGGCTCTTAATGATTTCCAGAAGTCTCTGCGGTCTGAGTTCATTTTCTTGTATTTGTAGATAGTCCGTGGCGAAACCCAATGACTCGGCGTGAGCGTCAATCGCTTCGAAGGTGCGAGCGAGGTGCTGGTTTGAAATCGCCAAATCGTTTTTCGACATGTTTCTCCATCCTAAAAGAACGCCGATGGTTTCAGTAAATGCGGATTGTCTGTTGGATCGCATGTAGCCCATGGCTTCATTGACCCTTGAGTTGGGTCGATAATTCAGCTCTTTCGCGATTCGCTTGATTTTCTTTTTCGTATTTGCTGGGAGTTTCGTCGAATCGCGAAGAGCGAGGCTAACCGTGTTTTTACTGTAGCCAGATCTGTCCGCGATGTCTTTCAATGAAATTCTTCTAGAGCTCACGGTATAGTGTAGGGGCGTTTTAGATGGTTGGATTGTGGAAGGGCGTGATTTTACGGAGGGGTTAGAGCGCAAGTCTCGCATTATCTATGTTATAATAATCCTAATGAGAAGGCGGACAAGTGGTTTACGTATTTTCTAGCTTGCGCAAGGTGGATCGAGGCTACTAGGGAGACGAGCTGATGACGTGATCAGCGAGATAGAATGGGCGTTTGATGATGTGGCCATCAAGGTCTTGCTCTCGATTCATCTCTTTCGATAGAACGAAGACTGGGCGCGGTAAAGTTAGGTTGCGACTGCGGTACATTGTCTTCCGAAGCTATATATTAGTTTACGGGAAAATCGAAAACTCATTATCAGAGAGGGAGGCCTCTCTTGAAAGCGCTCGCCCGGCCTTGCTTGGTTCGACGAGCAGCCAGTTCATAAGCATTGATTTTAGCTCGTCCTTCTTTTCGATGTAGGCGTGATCTTTTGCTAGGTTTTTGATCTCAATCGGATCATTGGCGAGGTCGTAGAGCTCTTCTGCGTCGCTGCTGTTGAAGCAGTACTTCCACTCGTCTTTTCGGATCATCGCGCTGCGGCCATTGGTTGTATAGTCGATGAACCACTGCCACCCGTCGACGTCGGCGCGAGCTTGATTGACTTTGTCGTATTCGGCGATGTCAAACGGGGGAGGAGTGGCATCTGGAGTGCATGCTTCGGCGAATATCGCCTCACGGTGATTTTTTTCTGGATACTTGAACAAGTGAGCGAACGATTGTCCTTGTTGGTAGCTTTCGCTGGGGATGCCTATATAGTCTAAGATCAGCAATATAGATTTTATGCCGACAATCTTGGACTATATAGGCATCCCCAGCGAAAGCT
>JBCCZW010000302.1:0-5832 GCA_039186805.1 Verrucomicrobiota bacterium | reverse complement strand
GGTAATGCCATTGCCGTTCAAATCCAAAGTGTAAGCCGTGACGATGTGGGCCTGCGTGCCGAAACCGATCGTAGCCGCAATCGGTTGACCAGAAAGCATGTGAGCGCCGTCAAGCTCTCCATTAATGACATTGTCGAGCAATTGCTTCCAGTTTGGCTGGGCCGTTACTTCAACCTGAAGACCCTCGTCTTCGAAGTATCCCATTTCTTTGGCGATAACGATCGGAGCGCAGTCAGTGAGCTTGATGAATCCGAACTTAAGCTCGTCCTTTTCAAGATCGAGTTGCTCGGCAAACGCAAACGTAGCCGTAGCCGCAAGCGTCGTTGTGATGGTTCGTTTTACAATATTCATTGTTTAACGGATTAGGGGGAAAAATCAAATCCGCCTCAGTTCTCGCGAACTCGCCCTAAAGAAGCAGACCGTTGTTTTCGTAGTTAATAATTGATTACAAAGACCATTCGGAGAGATCTCCAAATTTAACTCCCCATTTAGCCGCAGCCGCGCCAACCAGCATCATTAAATGAAATATTTTTATATCAGGTTTGGCTGAAAAAAATTCATACGACTTCTGCCAAACACTACACGCTGGAAAACAACAACTTACGCACGTCCATATGACATGATTTCTCTAATATGTTTCATCAAAATAAAAATTACCATTAATTTAGTTCATCATACGATTTTAATGAGCAGGTAATATCCCGGTGTTTCAAAAATGATTTTCAATTTTGATCAGGCTAAATTCAAAATTGCTCATCCTTCACTGCGGGAAAACCTGCAAGCGTTCCTACAGTATACCCTAAGCAATCAATCGATTCGATTTCAGGATTTCAAAATGACCTGAGAATCGTCCCTCAAACAGCAAAAAATCGCAGGCCATACTAGGCCGGCTAAAGAAGCTCTCAACTCGAGTAGAAAGCCCCTACGCTCGTCCGTATTGGAATTTCGGAGGCGAACCGACGACTCCATGAGGCGTCATACTCGGACCTTTCACATCCGGCAATTCCGCCCTGGCGTAAGCTTCCTCATAAAGCTCCGGACGGAAAACTCTACGTTTCAGTCCCTCCAAAGTAGTCTTGCTCGTATCGCAGCCGCAGGCGTCTAACCGTTGCAATACCCAGTCGATCTCCGCGTCGGCGGGTTTATTAGCTAAAGGCGTATGAAACGACATGAATCGAGGCTTCTCCTCCACACGGCCCATACCGTAGTTGAATCGTGGGGCCAAACACTCGAACAACACCTGCTCTGGGCAGTTCACTCGGGATCGATCCGACATCGCTCTCGAGACTAGCTCACGGTTAGCCGGTTCATCGCAGAAAGCGCACGCTTCGATTAACGCAGTAATCAAAGCAACATGCTCATCGTGATGCTCCGATTCGAAAGACTCCTTCACCATCAACACCTTTTCCGGGTGACCTGGGTTAATATCCACCGAGGTCGCCGGAGACCAGCCGATCTCTTGAGAAATCGCAATTGAAGGCCAAGGTTCTCCAGCGCAGAACCCATCAATCGTTCCTGCCGAAAGATTACGACACATCTGGCTAGGAGGAAGAGTCACGATCTGAACATCTCGATCAGGATCGATGCCGGACGACAAGAGCCAGTCCCTCACCAAAAAGGTATGCGTCGAACATGGATAAACGGTTGCGAAGATGTACTTCCGAAAATGGCGACTGTTGTTTATATCCTGCTTGAGCGTGCCCGCATCGCGCACGCCTCGCTTCCAAAGATCCTCCGAAAGGACGATCGCATTGCCGCCTTTGCTCAGGATAAGTCCTGATACGCAAGGAACCGGCACAGATTGTATTCCTAGGCTGGTCGCAAACGGCATTGGACAAGGCGCGTGCGCGGCCTCCAGCTCTCCATAAAGCAGCTTTTCTCTAATCGTGGCCCATCCCACTTCGCGAGTCAGCTGCACTTTTAGACCGTGCTTTGAAAAGAAGCCAAAGTCCGAAGCCACAAAAAGCGGCGCCGCATCCACCAGACTCACGAAACCGAGCCGCGTCATGGATCGACGACTTCCACCGACTGTAACAGTCGGCTTCGGGAAACTTGCATTCATTTGATCAAAACCCGTCACGCGGATCGCAACAGCCTGCCCCGTGCCAATCTTTTCACCTTTTTCTTGAAATTAATATTTTTAATCGTTCTATCGTATCCATCGAAATAATTCATGCGCGAAGAAATCATAGACAGCCGCCAACTACTCGCCTTTAAGACTCTCGCGCAGACGGGAAGCTTCACCCAGGCGGCCAAGAATTTGAATCTGACGCAATCCGCTGTCAGCCACTCGATTAAGGCCCTCGAAGAGGACCTAGGATGCTCACTAATAAGCAGGCTCGGGCGCAAAATTCATCTGACCCAAGCAGGAGAGACTTTTCTGGCTTCCGCAGAACGAATGATCCGCCAGATGCGCAGCGTTCGCTCCGAATTGGAAGGCCTCGGAAAATGGGGGGCTGGCCGCCTTCGCATCGGAGCCGGCACCACCGCCTGCCAATACATCCTGCCCACCGTCATTCGCGAATTCCGACAAACCTTCCCGGACTGCCAACTTTCCGTAACCCCAGACGATGCCAAGGAACTCGTCGAACTGCTCCGCACCAACGAAATCGACCTCGCCCTCACCCTCGTGCCGGGCAACCTTGAAGACATAGAGATCCAGAGCATCTTCACCGACGAACTCAAGTTCGCCGTCTCTCCCATGCACCCCTGGGCTCGCACCGCAATCGCGCCTTCGGAAGAGATCGAGAACCAAAACTACGTCATTTACTCCAAAAAGAGCCTCACCTTCGAAATCGTCCGCAAGCACTTCCGCTCCGAAGGGAATGACGTCTCCAACGTCATCGAACTAGGCAGTATGGAAGCCATCAAGGAGCTGGCGAAAATCGGCATTGGCGTGGGCGTCTTAGCCCCATGGGTCGCAAGCAAGGAAATCGCTGAAGAGTCGCTTTACATGGTCGGCTTAGGCCGAAAATCCCTTACCCGCGATTGGGGCGTTTGCCACCTGAAAGGTCGCAAGCTCACCCTCATGGAGGAAACTTTTATCGGGCTTTGCGAGAGCGTCTGCGAAAGCCTCGTCCAATAGGGCTTCGCAAATCCTTAGAATTCTCTTCTCCTGGCTCGGCGCGGTATTCATTTGATCACGCGTAACCACAGGTTCATTACAATCTGACTCGCGCGCGAGGACTCCATTCAGGAGCTTATCGATTGAATTCGACCGCTGTTAAGAACGTAGTCACCACCCAAATACAGATCGGGAAAAACAACGAGCGGTAGTAACACTTAGGCTTCGCATACGGTTTTAGTGCGATCCCTCAGGACTTGATCAATCGCCTCGTGCATACGGCCAATCCCATTCCCAGAAGCCCACGCAACAGGATTTGGCGGGATCGCTTCGACATAATGTTCGACAGATTAAATATTTGCGTTTTTAAAAACTCCGTAAAAGGCGGAAGTTTTCGGCGCCAACCTCAAATATCCATCTCCCTTTAAGTTCCTCTCTTAGCCCTAAGACTGAATTTCCTTCTCGAATAGACCCACCCGGGATCTTGAAACCCCTCTAAACTAAACCCCTCAACCCCTTACCTTATCCCTCACTAACACTTTTATCAGCGATTATGAGTACACACCAAATATCTGAACACGATAAGACGATGCTCTTTTGGGCGAGTTTTCTATCCCTTTTAGCCGCCGGCGTAGGTTTTGCATTCCGCGTAATGGTCCTCGGCGAATGGCAAGAGGAATTCAATTTAACCGGCGCGGAAGTCGGTCGCATCTTCGGAGCCTCCCTATGGCCCATCGCCGTTACGATGATTCTGTTTAGCTTGGTAGTCGACAGCATTGGCCACAAACCTTCCATGTATTGCGCCTTCGTCCTCCAAGGCCTCTCTGGAGTACTCACATTCACTGCAGATTCAGCGTCCGCTCTCTATTGGGCTGCCTTCTGCGCAGGTCTCGGTCACGGGATCGTCGAAGCGGTCATCAACCCGGTCTGCGCAAGCATCTACACCACCCAAAAGAGCAAGATGCTCAACATCCTCCACGCCGCGTGGCCCGCCGGATTGGTAGTGGGCGGAATCTTGATGCTCGCTCCAGGTCTCAACTCGCTCAGCTGGGAAGTAAAAGGACTTTGGATCATCGTTCCCGTGCTCATCTACGGATACATGTTCATCAAGCCGAAATTTCCCATCGACGAACGTGTCGCCGCTAAAGTGCCCTACTCGGACATGCTGAAGGAAGTCGGATTTCTCGGCGCTTTCCTCGCATCTTTTCTACTCTTCTACGAACTCTACCGCGTTTTCGCAGGCGAGCCCGAAAACCTGCTCTTCATCAGTCTAGTCGTAGGAGTGATTGTAGGGGCTGGCTTTGGTTTCTTCACCAAGTCTCTGGGCAAGGTGCTCTACTTCATTCTTTGTCTACTCATGATTCCTTTGGCGACTACGGAACTTGGCACCGACGCTTGGATTAAGGAACTGATGACCCCGACCATGGGTGAAATGGCCGGCTGGGCAATCGTCGCATCGGCTTTCATCATGATGATCCTTCGCTTCCAAGCAGGTCATCTCACGAAGCGTTTCTCGCCTCCCACTATCCTAGTGATCAGCTCCTTCTTCTCCTTTGCAGGCCTGATGGCGCTCTCCGTTTCCGGTGGCGCTATGGTTTGGTTTGCCTTCGTCCTTTACGCGGTGGGTCAAACCTTCTACTGGCCAACCGTCCTTGGATTCGCTTCCGAACGCTACCCACGCGGCGGCGCGTTGACGCTTAATACGGTTTCAGCGATTGGCCTCCTATCAGTAGGCATCATAGGGACACCCATCATGGGCGCCTTCAGCGACAACCACACGGTAAACAACGTCCAGGAAATGTCCGAGACCGTCTATGCGGCTTCCAAAACCGAAGCTTCATTCTTCGGAGCGGAGTACGAATCCATCGACCGCGCAAAGGCAGCTGCAGCCGCCGAGGTCGCAGGCAAAAGCGCGGAATACGGCGAAGCCATCAACAACGCTTCTCGCCAATCACTCCGCACGACAGCGATCAGTTTTCCGCTTGTGATGCTAATCGCCTTCGCCCTCATCGCTCTCTGGTTCCGCTCTCAAGGGGGCTACCAGCCGATCACGCTTGAAGCTTCCGAAAAGGCAGCCGCCAGCGATCCTGGAGTCTAAAAGCTGAAGCTTAACGAATTCCCAAAGCCCTTCGCAGTCACGCGAAGGGCTTTTGCATTTTAGCGAAACTCCTTCGAAAAATGACTCGCTTTTCCCAAGACAAGCCTTAGTCCCAACACGTGTATGATTTTCAAAAACGCTACCTCAATCATCCTCTCTACCGGCCTAATCTTAGCCTCCGTCGGATGCGCTTCCAAAGACGACGGCGAATGGGTCGAGCTGTTTAATGGAAAGGACTTTTCAAATTTCACGCAGCTAGGCGGCACCGCCGCGTATCACATCGAAGACGGCGCCATCGTCGGCACCTCGAAGCACGATACGCCAAACTCTTTTCTGACTACCAATCAAACCTACAAGGATTTCATCCTCGAATGGGAATTTCAAGTAGACGAAGGCCTCAACTCGGGCGTGCAATTCCGTAGCCTCAGCAATCCAGAGGACCGCAACGGCAGAGTTCACGGCTACCAATTTGAAATGGAAACCTCCAGTCGCGCCTGGACGGGAGGCGTTTTCGATGAAGCCCGCCGCGGATGGCTCTACCGCGTGGATCAAAACCCTCAAGCTCGCGCTCAGCCGTACGACAGCGAACAATGGAATAAAGCGCGCATCGAGTGCTACGGAAACACAATTCGCACCTTCCTCAACGGCCACCCCGTCTCATACGTCGTCG
>JBCCZW010000301.1:0-5837 GCA_039186805.1 Verrucomicrobiota bacterium | reverse complement strand
GTCATAAAACCTCTCATAAATGAGTTCTCTTTCAGAATATTCCGACGAACCCTCAGCCGATATGCGTAAAATTGATCTCGACCAACGCGCTATCGAGATCCTTCGCGAGAACGAGTGGGGCGAGATCAATTTTACGCATATCGGCTGAGGGTTCGTCGGAATATTCTGAAAGAGAACTCATTTATGAGAGGTTTTATGACTTAGAGCAGGGGCTGCGCCGAGGTCGTAAATTCGGATTGTTGACTGCGTTGCTGGGAATGGAGGCTTTGCGGCGCTTTTTGAAGAGGGGTTCGGTGGTCTTCAGGGTTCGTAGGAAGGGCTATTGGCTGCTTGGATGGGGCCTCATGGGACGCGGGTGACCATCGACTTTGGGGAGTGGTCAACGGAGGTTGGGGGTGACCTTTGGGGGACAGGATGGGAAGTCGGATCTGTCTCCAGATCCGCTACGAGGGGTTACGAAGATTTGAGAGGAGTTAGGGGGAGTTGGGGGAGACGCGGACGGCGATGAGGCAGATGTCGTCGGCGAAGGAGCCGGTTTCGGTGGATTTGATGAGCGTGCGGGTGAGGGCTTCCAGTTGTTCGGGGAGATCGTCCATCTCGTGGCTGAGTACGGATTTCTCGAGTCCTTCGACGCCAAAGTCGATTCCGCTGGTGGTCTTTTGCTCTATGATCCCGTCGGTGAAGAAGAGGAGTTCTGTGGGTTCGCTGAGCTTGAACTCGCTTTGGGCAAATTTTTCTTCTGAGATGAGCCCGAGGGCGGGGCCGATTTCTTCAACTGGGCAGGCGTCTAGGCGGTCGCCTTTATCGTCGTGGGCGGACCAGAGCGGGGTGGGGTGACCGGCGTTGGCCATTCGGATGAGGCCTTGGTCGAGGTCGATGACTGAGTAGACGGAGGTGACGAAACGGGGAAATTCTTCGTCTTCTGCGAGTTCGACCAGGTTGTCGTTGAGATGCTTGAGCACTTTCTGGGGTTGCGTGAGGATGCCGGGGGTTTCGAGCATTAGCCCTCTGATGAGCATGGTGACGAGGGCGGCTTTGACGCCGTGGCCCATGACGTCGCAAACCAGGATCCCGAGACGATTGCCTTCGATGGGCACGAGGTAGAAGAAGTCGCCGGCGAGGTGATGGGAGGGACTGTAGAGGTAGGAGGCTTCGATTTTCCAAGCGTCGCCTTCCTTGGCGTAAAGGCGTTCTTGGCTAAAGCCCATGGACATGAGCTGCTCTTGGAGTTGGCGCGCGACGAGGAGTTCCGCTTCGAATTGCTGGTTCTTTTTCTTGAGTTCTTCGTTGGCGGCGCGGGCGCGATTCTCGGCTTCTTTTTGCTCTGTGATGTCGAGGGTCATGCCGACGATTCCCTCGATCTTTCCATCGGGATCGCGGAGAGGAACTTTCGAGGAAAGGACCCATTTCTTAAGTCCGAGGAGGCGTTTATCGAATTCGAGTCGGGTATTGTGGCCGATGCCGCTCGCGAGAATCTCCATATCCTCGGCGTGCACCTCTCTGGCTCGGTTGTTGTCGCGTAGTTCGACCAGGGTTTTGCCGATGGCGAATTCGCAAGAGTCTAGGCCGAGTACTTTGCGATACTCTTCGTTGATGAGGACGAATTTGCCTTTGTTGTCGCGGACGAAGATGCGGCAGGGAAGGATGTGGACGATGGTATCGAGCAGCTTACGTTGCCGCTCGAGCTCTATTTCCGCTCGCTTTTGTTCGGTGATGTCGCGGGCGAGTCCGAAGGTACCGCAGATTTGGCCTTCGAGGTCGTGAAGGGGAAGCTTGGTGGTGAGGACCCATTTTTCGGACCCGTCGGATTGGAGATCGCGTTCCTCGCGAAAGGTCCAGCCTTTGCCGGTGTGAATGATTTCCTGTTCGGCGTCGAATTTCGCTTTGGCGTATTCGGGTTGAAACATATCGAAGTCGGATTTGCCGACGGCTTCGTCTGGGTGATCGAGTCCGAAGAACCGAGCGAGCGAGTGGTTGATGCAGGTGAAGCGAGAGTGCTCGTCTTTGAAGAAGACGTGGTCGGGGAGCGACTCCATGAGCTGCCAGAAGAGGAGGGTCGATTCGATGTTGTCCTTTTGCTGGAGCTGGGAGCCGGTTTCGAAGGCCGCGTAGAGCGCTTCGTGAAGTTGCTCGACCGTGAGGGTGACGGTCTCGCCCTTTTTGCGAGTGTCGACGTCTAGTTGCTGATTAGCGATGTCGTGGAGCAGGGTTTGAATCTCCTCGGGGTCCGTCATTCTTTTTTATCTTTGGGAGGGGTTTTTTAATAGCCAACCCGTAAGTGGGCGCACGGGCAAGTTTTTGTATTACTGTCAAATGAAGCGTGTTCTATTGGCGAATCAAATTGTTGGATACTTATTGTTGTTCAGTTCCGAATTGAGTGGCGGATCGATAGGGGTTGGTTCATGTTCGTAGATATGAGTGATGAAGAGCGTCCCCCACCGTCGATGAAGGTCTTTATCTTTCCGGCGATTTTTGCAGTGATCTTGGGTTTTGCGATTCACTTCGCTTCGCCGGATCTGGGGATTTATGCATGGGGCTCGGGGGCGTTTGCTTCGTTTTTCGTTTTGTCTATCTGGGGACTGGTGATGAGGAGCTAGTTTGTTGAGCGGTCGGAGGTCTGTTGTCTGAGGCCAGGGATTGGGTCATTGGGTATTGGGGACCTTGCACCCAGCAATCTGTTTGGTCCGGCGAGTCGTGGGATGTTTGTCCAGAGGCGCGTGGCTACTTTTATTTTTGGGTTGTTGGGTCCGGGATTTGGTGAATGCTGTTGGGGAATGAGGCGAGCGATGCGCTTGCCTCGTTTTTGTTTTCTCCCATGTATCCATCTACCGACGACCTTTTCAGCGCGATTTTGAAGGCGAGGCAGCGAGTTTATGAACTGGCCTCTCCGACGCCGCTGGTTCGTTTGGACATGGGCCATGGGGATGAGGTGTTCGTCAAGCGAGAGGACCTGTCGCCCATTCACGCCTATAAGTGGCGGGGGGCGTACAATCGCATGAGTCAGTTAAGCCCATCCGAATTGGGTGAGGGCGTGGTCTGCGCGTCGGCTGGGAATCACGCTCAAGGGGTAGCGCTTTCCGCGAAAAAGCTGGGGACGAGGGCGACGATTTATATGCCGCGTTCCACACCGCGAATGAAGCAAGAAGCGGTGCGGAAGATTGGCGGCGACTCTGTCGAAGTTTTGTTGAAGGGAGATTCCTACGATGAGGCTTATGCATTGGCGAAGGCGTATTCGGAAAGCGAGGACAAGACCTTCGTACATCCTTATGACGACCTCGAGGTGATGGCGGGGCAGGGTACTTTGGCGGATGAAGTGGTGATGTCGGGCGAGGGGGCGTTCGATGTGGCTTACTTGCAAATCGGAGGCGGAGGGATGGCAGCGGGAGTGGCGTGTTGGCTAAAGAAGTACTTCCCGGGGATCGAAATCGTTGGCGTTGAGGGTGTGGACCAGGCTTCAATGAAGGCTGCGGTGGAGAGAGGGTCGCCGGTGACGCTGGATTACTTGGATGTTTTCTGTGATGGCACTGCGGTGAAGCGGGCGGGCGATTTGACGAGCCAGATGTGTTCGGAGCTGATTGATCGTTTCGCGACGGTGAGCAATGAGGAGGTTTGCGCGGGCATTCAGTTGCTTTGGGAGAAGGCTCGCTCGATCCCGGAACCGGCGGGAGCGATGGGCTTGGCCGCTTGGATGAAGGAGAGGGAAGCCATGCGAGGGAAGAAGGCGCTGACCATTGTGTGCGGCTCGAACATGGATTTTGGGCAGTTGTCTTGGATCGTGCGCCATGCGGGGATTGGGTCGTCGCGGAGGAAGTATTATCGTTTTTTTATCCCCGAAGCTCCGGGTAGCTTGATGCACTTGTTGGAGACGATATTGGATGGCGTGAACATCATCGAGTTTCAGCATGGGATTGTGGGGACCGATGAGGCGACTCCGGTGATCGGGTTCGATGCGACCCCGCAGCAGATCGAATTGCTAGAGCAGCAAATGAAGACGCTGGGCGCGCATTTCGAGGATGCGACTGGCGATGAAGATGTCGATTTTCGGATCATTCACTATGACGCTTCCTTGATTCGCTTTCCGTACTTCATAAAGATCGAGTTTCCGGAACGGGCGGGGGCTTTGCATGACTTCTTAGGCCAAAACTGTCAGAATGCGAGTATCGTGTATTTCAATTATAACTACACTGGCGAACGAGTGGGTCGGGCTTTGATTGGATTCGACTTTGAGGATGAAGAGGCTTTGGAGGAATTTAAGCGCGAATTGTATGAGCAGGAGACGGTTTTGCGCGATTTTCGGGAGGTTCCGCTGAACGTGGTGGATCGGATCGTAGGGCGAGATTAGTATTTAGAATTTGGATATGTTTACGTTTATAGATTTGTTTGCAGGTATTGGCGGCTTTCGCATTGCGATGGAGCGTCTCGGAGGGAAATGCGTTTTCGGGTCGGAAATCGACAAGCATGCGATTGCGACTTACGAGAAGAATTTCGGAGAGAAGCCGGAGGGCGATATCACTGAAATCGATGCGAAGGATGTGCCCGATCACGATGTGCTGTGCGGAGGTTTTCCCTGTCAGCCGTTTTCGGTGAGCGGCAAGCAGCTCGGCTGGAAGGATGCTCGCGGGACCTTGTTCTTCGATATCATGAGGATCGTGACGGAGAAGCGGCCGAAGGTGGTATTTCTCGAGAATGTGAAGAATTACGTGGGGCACCGGGGCGGCGAGACTTTGAGGCGAACGATCGAGATGTTGGAGGGAGCGGGCTATCGTACGAAATGGTCGGTTCTTAATGCATCGGACTACGGCGTGCCTCAAGCTCGGAAGCGTTGCTACTTTGTAGGTATCCGCGAAGACATTACAGACGAAGAGTTCGCGTTTCCTGAGCCGACGAATGAGGAGGTTTCGCTGAAAGGTCTGCTGGTGAGCAAAAAGGAAGCAACCTCGGTAGTGATTGATCGCGACGACATTAAGTTTACAAAGGAAGATAGTGAAGCCCTTTCCGCTAAGAAAAAGAATAAGCCCATTCAAATCGGCGTGATCTCTAAAGGGGGTCAAGGAGAGAGGATTTATTCGACGCACGGCCATGCGATTACTTTGTCGGCTCATGGAGGAGGAGCGGCTTCAAAGACGGGGGCTTATCTGGTGGATGGAAAGGTGCGTCGCTTGCATCCCATCGAGTGCCGTCGTGTGATGGGATTTCCAGAGGATTTTAAGGTAGATGGCCGCAAAGCGCAGGCGTACAAGCAGTTTGGGAATGCGGTTGTCATTCCTGTGATTGAAGCGATCGGCAAGAAGGTTGTTGCGCATGCCTTGAGCGAGGAAGCCTCGCATAGCGAGAAGCTGCATGCGCATAAAGTAGCGAAAAAGGTGGCGGCAAAAAGAAGTAGGAATCTTGTGTCCGAATTTATGGATACAGATAACGCTCCTTTGGGGCATGAGAAGTTGGCGGTTTACCAAGATGCAATTGCCTTCGTTGGCTGGACGGAAGAGCTATTTGAGGCTGTCTCGAAAGGAGCCTCGTTGAAAAAGGATCTAGAAAAGGGGAGCAATCGGATTCCGGTTCTCATAGCTGAAGGAAATGGGAAACCCTTCGGGCGAGCGCGAACTAACGCATGGCAGTCAGCGCTGAGCTTGGCAATGGAGTGCGCGGCGAGTTTGGATGTATTAGTGGGTCGCGGGGTGGCGAAGAAAAAGGATGTGGCGGAAGGGAAGAGCTTGCTCGGAAAAATCGCTGAAAAGTTGGAAGGCTTGCTTGAAGAGCAGACCGGTTTTGAGAGCAAAGAGGAGCTGGGTTTGGAGTTTGGTTGAGGTCACCTACCTATTCGGAATTGCCAGCGTATT
>JBCCZW010000300.1:0-5844 GCA_039186805.1 Verrucomicrobiota bacterium | reverse complement strand
GATTTTTGCATAAATACCCTAATGTTTTATGAGGATCAGACGTTTGAGAGATAAAACTCAATTCTTGTCTGAACTACGAATTATCCATTCGTCTACCCGATGATCCTCCTTAATTGTATGTCTGCTGTTTACCGTCGCTATGTCCCGAACTTTGGATCGAAATATTTGTCGCGGGGCGATTTTCGGCGGACGTTTAGTCGGTTCGCGCGATCGAGGGCAACTCTTTCGTTAAAAGAGATGAATGCTTTGTGAAAGATGTAGCGGTACCGATTGCCTGATTATTTAGTGCGTTAGAACAAAGAGAGTCGGCCTTCGGGCCGGCTTTTCTTTTTGGGCTGCTAGGCTGAGATTGAGCGGAATGTGGAGTTGATGCTCTGGGCAACTTTGGCCGAGACGGAGGCGGCGCGCGCGTGGTCGGGCCAGCGGGAAAGCGCTTCTGAGGTTTGGTGGAGAATGGATTTCGCTTTGGCGGTTTTGATGCCCATTGTTTGAGCGGCTGCGAGGAAGTCGGATGGCTCGAAGGCGTCGCGTTTGCCGTTGAAAGTCATTTGGTGGCGGCTAGTCCAGGCGCCGTCAGGATTGTAGCTGTAAGCCACGTCATAGGCGGGTGAGAGTCGCCATTCGCCTTGGCGGTTCATGAGGAAGGCGATGTTCTTAGTGTGGTCGTCTTGGTTGCGGGCGAGTATGTTGAAGACGGCGCGGCGGTATTGTTGTTCGATATCGGCGTAGGGGAGCTGGAGTTGCCGCATGACTTGGCAGGCTTGCTCGTAGCTGTAGGCGCCGGCTTGGTTGAAGTCGAAGTGGGCGAGACCGCAGAGGGTTTGCATGTGGTATTTCTCGCCGTTAGTACCGCGGTCGAAGCGGCGGGTCATAAAGTGGCTTCGTCCGCCTTCTTCGTAGAGGCGACACTCCATCATCTCGATGCCGGCTTCTTTTGCCATGAGGTAGTAGGCGTATTCGATTTTTCCGTAACCGAGGGGATCGGCGACTTCCTTGTCTCGGTTGCCGGAGACGCCGTCGAGCTTGAGGAGCCAGTGGGTGAAGCCCTCGGGGGCGTCGAGTTGGCCGGAGAGGACTTGATTGGTTTTCCGGTTCCAGGCGATGACCGCTTTCGCTCTCGCGCCGCCAGCGGAGGTGCCGACGCGGATGATATCGTTCATGGCTTCGCGGGCGGTGGCGCCCGTCTTCGCTGAGCTTCGCCGCGACAAGTCGCTGAGATGGACATCGAGGTCGGCTTTTTGAGCGATGGCTTCGTTGGCAAGGGCGACGAGGGAGTCGATTTCGATTTGTTTGGGGGCGTTCGCTCGGGAGCCTTGCTCGGGTCGGAATTCGAGGGCGCCCATGCCGCGTTTGCCTATGTAGCAGAGGCGTTCGAGTGGAGTGAAAGAATCGGCTTGGCGACCTTGGCGGGCGAGCCATTGGTCGATGAGAAGGTGCCCAAACTTGTCGGGGAGAGAATCCGCAAGAAGTCCTGGGAGACCGTTGAAACTTTTTTTGGCGAGGGCGGGGAAGCGATAGATTTCTTCGCTGAGAGGGAGGTGAATAGGGGAGAGCTGGATACCGCTGCGGAGGAAGTTGGCGTCGTATTGGAAAGAGCCGAGTTGTTGGTCGGCGTCCCAGGCGGCGGTGCCAATGAGGGTGTTCCAGAGGGTGATTTCGGTGGTGAGCATCTGGAAATGTTAAATAGTGAGTTTGGAATGTGGAATTGGTCTAAGAGATATTTGATGGTAGGCTTTCGTGGTTGGACTGAAGTCCAACCTCCGTGATGGTCGGCTCTGCGGAGGAGTCGGCGACTCCTCCCTACCTTTCGTCGCCCCATTTCCAGGGAGCGGGGGGCTCGGCGACGGTGTCGGTTTTTTTGCGGGTGCCGGTCGCGCGTCGTCGTCGTTTGCCTTGGAGTTTGGCGAGTTCGATTGGGCTGATGGGTTGAGGGGGGAGGAGGAGGTCGAGTTGATCGAGCTGCTTCAGGCCGCGGAGGAGGGCGATGAGGGTGGCTAAGGTACAGCTTTTGCCGCTCTCGGCATTAACAACGGTGTTTCGGTTGAGGCCGGTGATTGCGGCGAGCTCTTTCTGACTAAGATTGGCGTTGAGGCGAGCAGCTTGGAGGCGGTCGCCAATTTCTCTTTGGAGAGCTGTATCGCTTTTGTCATAGCTATTCATAATGCTTAGAAATATGTGCTAAATCAAAAATAATGAGAAATATGACTATCAAAATAGTCAAAAGTCAAAACAAAGAGCATTTATGCACATTATAATATGCTTAATATTTATAATAGGATTTAAAGACTATATAAATAGGCACTAATTGAAAATTCTCATCTATTGATGCTCTGCAAATGCAGATCGAAAGATTGACCGAGAACAGGAGTAAGGATTAGCGATTGAGAATGATTGATGTGGAGTGGATTGAGGGGCGGGCGATGGGAATCGCTAGGGCCTTTGGTATCAAGTCAATCGAGCTCGTGCAGGCTTCGAGAAATGTAATTTACCGAGGGAGATTGGGTGAGCGATCAGTGGCTTTAAGACTCCCGAGGGGGACTTACTGGAGTTTGGGAGAGATTCGGAGCGAGGCGGATTTTGGGCGATTTTTGAAAGAGGAAGGGAGACTTAAGGTGAGCCGCCCAGTGGAGAGTCTAGAGGGAGATCACGTGGTGACCATTGAAGGGCCGAAGGGCGAGTTGCTGCATGTGACGTGTTGGGAATGGATGGAAGGGCGGTCGATAAATAATGAGGATGCAACGCCGGAGTTCTTTGAGAAAGTGGGGAGATTGGTGGCGCGGTTCCACGATGCGGCGGAGAGGTATCGACCGCGAAGGGAAACTGAGCTTAGACCGTTATGGAAGGATTCGCCGTTGTTGGATGTGGGAACGATTGACGCAATGAAGCATCCGGATAGTTTGAGGATGGCGGAGCTGGTGAATAAGGTCATCGAGAGAGTCGATTGTATTGAGAAAACGGATGCGAACTTCGGAGTGATACATGCGGATTTGCATGTCCGCAATATGAATTTGGATACGGAGGGAGCGTTTCAGGTGTTTGACTTCGATAATTGCGAGCGAGGCTATTTTGCCTCGGATTTGGCCAATGCTATTTTAAGCAACTTGTTTAGTCCATTAACGCGGGGGTGGCGGGAGAGGGGCGTTTTTGAGGAACAGCAGCAAATTGTTATCGAGCGAATGATTCGAGGGTATAGGAGCGTGAGGGAGCTAGGTGTTGGGAGTGATGAATTTTGGGACTTCTTTTTGTTGAGGCATGCGGTAACTTATTATCATTATTTACGGGATCCTCGATTTGATGAAAGACCGGATGGGCTCAAAGAGGAGATAGGGGCGTTTGTGAGATTGATGGAGGAAGGGAAGACGGAGCTGGTGGATGAAGCGAGAGAGTGGGTATTGAAAATGGTGAATGGTAAATGTTGAATTATGAATTGGGTTTAAGATCTATGAAGAAGGTGAATACGAATGAGGTGGAGGGCTACGTTTGGGAGTCTCCAAAAGGTAAATACGCGATGGCGGGGAAGAACGTATCGATTGAGTTGGGGCGGGATGAGGCGTCTACGGATATTATGAAAAGGCATCCCTTTGATGTGGAGATCTGCACGATCCCGGCGGGGAAGGCGTTGTGCCCGTATCATAGTCACTCGGCGCAGTGGGAGTTCTATCATGTAATTGCGGGTTCTGGGAAGGCGCGGCATGAGGAAGGTGAGACGGAGATTGAAGTGGGGGATGCGTTTCTGTTTAAGCCAGGCGAGGCGCATCAGATCATTAATGACGGAGAGGAGGATCTGACTTTCTATATCGTTGCGGATAATCCGATCGGGGAGAGTTGCCATTATCCCGATAGCGGGAAATGGCTCGTGAAGTCGCCCGAGCGGAGGCTGATTCGTTCGGAGGATTTGGATTATTTTGATGGGGAAGAGTAGAAATAGTGAATGTGGAGTGGTGAATTGCGAATTGGGGATACGAAAAAGCCGATGCTCGTTCGAGGCATCGGCTTTGTAATTAAAATATAAATACGAAAATTAGGCTTCGCTTTGGGGGCGAGCGGGGTCTGGCCAGTCGATGTGGAAGAACTTGCCGCGTTCTTCGTCGACGCGTTCGTAGGTGTGAGCGCCGAAGTAGTCGCGTTGCGCTTGGAGCAGGTTGGCTGGCAAGCGGTCGTTGCGGTAGCTGTCGTAGTAGGCGAGCGAAGACATGAAGGTCGGGATCGCTACGCCGCTGGCTGCGGCTGCGGCGACGACTTTTCTCCAGTTCTTTTGGCAACGGTCGATCTCGTCCTTGAAGTAGGGGTCGAGAAGCAGGTTGGCCAAATCGGGATCGCGTTGGTAAGCTTCGTAGATTTTTTGCAGGAAGGCTGCCCGGATGATGCAGCCGCCGCGGAAGATCATAGAGATTTCGCCGAAGTTGAGCTTCCAATCGTACTCGTCTTGAGCGGCCCTCATGAGCTGGAAGCCTTGCGCGTAGGAAACGATCTTCGAGCAGTAGAGCGCGTCGTGGATGGCTTGGATAAACTCTTCCTTGTCGCCTTCGAATGCGTCGAGGACGGGCTGGATGATCTTGGAAGCGGCGACGCGCTCTTCCTTAACGGCGCTCACGCAGCGAGCGAATACCGCTTCGGCGATCGAGGGAGCGGAGATACCCATGTCTAGGGCATTGACTGAGGTCCACTTGCCGGTGCCTTTTTGGCCCGCAGTGTCGAGCACGATATCTACGAATGGCTTGCCGGTGACGGGGTCGGTTTGTTGGAGAATGTCGGTGGTGATTTCGATGAGGAAGGAGTCGAGGACGCCTTTGTTCCACTCGCCGAATACCTTGCTCATTTCGGCGGGCTCCATGCCGAGGAGGTTGGCCATGAGGGCGTAGGCTTCGCAGATCATCTGCATGTCGCCGTATTCGATGCCGTTGTGGACCATTTTGACGTAATGGCCGGCGCCGTTTTCACCGATGTAGGTGGTGCAGGTTACGCCGCCTTCGACGGGCTTACCTGGTTCAGCGCCTTCGATCGGTTTACCGGTTTCGGCGTCGACCTTTGCCGCGATGGCTTCCCAGACGGGCTTGAGTTCGTTCCAGGCGGATTCTTTGCCGCCTGGCATCAGAGAGGGACCGAATCGAGCGCCTTCTTCGCCGCCGGAAACGCCGGAACCGATGAAGCGGAAGCCCTTATCATTAAGGTCCTTTTCGCGACGGATGGTATCGGTCCAGAGAGCGTTGCCGCCATCTATGATAATGTCGTCTTGCTCGAGCAAAGGAAGGAGGCCTTCGATGACTGCATCGGTTGCCCAGCCCGCTTGCACCAAGATGATGATCTTGCGTGGGCGTTTGAGGGAAGCGACGAACTCTTCGAGGGTTTTCGCTCCGAAGAGACCACCCGGCGTGTCGGGGTTCTTAGCGATGAAGTCGTCGGTCTTGGAAGTCGTCCGGTTGTAGACGGAGATCTTAAAACCGTGGTCGGCGATGTTTAGCGCTAGATTTTGACCCATGACTGCGAGGCCAACGAGTCCGATTTCGGATAGGGATTCTGACATCGAATTAGTGTTTAAGGAGGAGGGATATAGGTCGGCCTTCTTTTCTCAGCAAGCGCAAATGCGGGGCAAGATGGTGGCTTTGGCGGCTATTTCGTCCGGTTCGGACTGATTTTGCAGCGATTCCGCGTCAAAGTTAAGCTTGTTGGGTGACAGCTGTTGCTTTCGTTCTCTTTGCGTAGGAGGTGAGATGGGTTCGGTCAGAGCTGTCTCACGAAGGAAACCATGGGGCGAGTATGTCCATGAGGGGTGTCAGCATTTCTGGCTCGTTGCGATTGTGCAGCCAGTTCATGAAAACGATGACGCAGCTCGCGATGATGATG
>JBCCZW010000299.1:0-5851 GCA_039186805.1 Verrucomicrobiota bacterium | reverse complement strand
GGCTGGAGTGTATAGACGGACTTGGTTTCCTGCGGCGTAGAGTAGGGATCCGTCTTGGGAGTTTATATTATATATCTTCGGATTCGGAAAATCGAGTGGCCTCAGGATTGCGTTTTGGCTGTCGATTTTCTTTACATAGCCGTCGTCGCTAACAGCGAGTATATTCTCGTTGTTGTAGAAGCCAACAGCGATCGTTTTTCTACCTTTTGACGGCGTTTCAAAGGTTTTCCTGCCGTTGTTTAGGTCGATCGCGATTAGCTTATCTTGATCATCGCGAAATAGGGTATAGCGGGAGTTAGGGCTGAATATACCCGTCGGCAGCAGATCAGCAGTCGAATAGAGTTTCTCGCGGCTTTCCAGATCAAGAACAATAGACTCCGGTTGTGGTTGGGTAGAGACGTGAGCAATTAGCTTTTTACCATCTGGGGATAGACTGAGATTGTTGACGGCTTCACCGAAGCCGTTGACGTTTTCTTCTCTAATCGTTTGTAGCTTCGATTGCGAGAGGGTGTCCCATATTTCGATGCCTCCGCTATGAGTAGTGATGATCGCTTGGTTATCTTTAAGACTGGGAAGGTAAGTGCGAATCGTGGGGTACCCATCTATTAAGCGGTCGATGATCGATCTAAGTTGCAGAGTCTGGGAGTTCCAAGTTGCGAGTCTGTTGGAAAAGAAGGAGTCGTTTTCTTTTTTGACGAGGCCAAAGAGGGATTGGTTTTTGAATGTGAGGAACTGGAGATCAGTGAAGCCGGCGAGTGGTGTGCTTGTGACACTAGCGTCGGAGACATTTATTCTGAATATGGTATCGGGGCTCAAACAGGCGAAAAAGAGCGAGAGATCCGGATTGGCAGTTATGCTGCCGCGAAAGCCTACGGCATTGGGGTCGGGTTTAATGGGAGGGATTAGGTCTTCGGCGGTTTGGGAGTTTATGAGGTAGATACCATGAAGTCTATGGCCTTGAATAAGCAGGGGCGTTTGATCGGGAATCGAGCCTGATGAGAAGGTGAAATCGTAGTCAATGATTAGGATAGCCTCATCGTTGGGTATGCTGAGAAGTGAGAAAGTGGAAGCAGAGCCTGTTGGAAAGGAGCGGATGATGTCTCCGTTCTCAGTATCGATAAGATGGTGTTCGTTGGAGTAGCTTGCGAAGCTCGACGAACTGGATGACTTAATTTGGGTTTGAACGAGCAGGAGCTTGCCTCCTGTGAGCAGTCGGAGAAGGCGTGGCGTTCGATTTTGATATTGCGTATTGAAATTGTGAATGCGGAGGACTTCTCCATTTTCGTAGTCACGGAGTACGAGGTGACCAGCGGTGTTTTGGTAAGCGAAGAGGTTGGACTCGGGAGATTCGAGAGTGGAGGGGTCCTGATTGGGGCTAATTGGGCTCGGGAGTTCTTTAGCGTCGATCAGATTGCCGGTGGCACCATCCCAGGTGTGAAGGGTAAAACCGGATAGGGTTTGGAAGCGGTTGCCGAAGGTTTCGATAGGAGGGGTGGGGAGATGGACCCCTTGCGACACTAGGATAGCGTCGTCCAGAACTGCAATTGGGGTTTGAGCAACGAGGATATGAGCCAGACATAAGCTGCTGAGGGTGAGTGGAATTCCTACATTCACAGTTTCAATAACATTAAATGCTCAGCGCGGATTCAAGCCTTCAATGAGGTGTTTTAGGCAGAGTCTTGAGGTTTGGTGATAAAGTTGCAGGCTTGCTGCATTCGATTTGCGAAGACGGGAGTCTATGCTGTATGTAGGAGCCTTCCCCTTGAAATTCGGTTCGGAGATTTGCGGCGCTTCGGGATTGGGTTTAGTTGGGATGCAGCTTTCTGCGACGCCTTTGTTTGAACCCTTAAAAATCTGTTTGCGATGATTGAATTCAATCTGAACGGAGCCTCTACTCAGTTTGATGGGGCTACCGACACGCCACTCTTGTGGCTCCTTCGTGATGAGCTCGGACTGACGGGCACCAAATTCGGATGCGGCATGGCCCAGTGTGGAGCTTGTACGGTCCATTTAAACGGGACGGCGATTCGCTCGTGCGTCACGCCTGTATCCGCTCTTCAAGGACAAGAGATAACGACGATCGAGGGGCTTTCCGAGAACGGAGACCACCCGGTGCAGGAAGCTTGGATGGAGTGTAATGTGCCTCAGTGCGGATACTGCCAGCCTGGGCAGATCATGCAGGCGGCGGCTTTGTTGAAGAGCAATCCGAATCCGAGCGATCAAGATATAGAGTCGGCCATGAACGGAAATATCTGCCGTTGCGGGACGTATCCTAGAATTCGCAAAGCGATAGCGGCTGCTGCCGAGAAGGGAGGGGCGAAATGATTGCTGAACAATCTCGACGCGATTTTATCGAGAATCTGGGCAAGGGCGGCGCGTTCTTGCTGGGATTTAGTTTTTTGCCAGCGCGGAGTCTGGCTAAGGCGGGGGAAGAGGTTGCGGCCTCGTTTGAACCGAATGTCTTCGTCAGTATCGAACCGAGTGGGAAGGTGAATATCGTTTGTCACTTCTCTGAGATGGGACAACGAGTGCGGACAAGCGTAGGCCAGGTGATTGCCGATGAACTGGAAGCCGATTGGAAGCATGTGAATGTGGTCCAGGCAATGGGCGACGAAAAGTATGGGAGTCAGAACACGGATGGCTCTCGGAGTATTCGGAACAATCTACCGAGGCTTCGCAAAGCGGGCGCGACGGGTCGCGTGATGCTGGAACAAGCGGCTGCCAACCGCTGGGGAGTGGATGTTTCGGAGTGTAAGGCGGAATTGAGCGAAGTCGTTCATGCGAAGAGCGGCAAGAAGATTGGGTTTGGCGCTCTGGTGGCGGACGCGGCTAAGCTCGAGGTTCCGGATCAAGATTCGCTGAAATTGAAGGATCGGAAAGACTGGCGCTACATTGGCAAGGCGGTTGATAGCGTTGATGATGCGGGGGTCGTTCAGGGAACGAATGTATTCGGTCAAGACATACGTCTTGATGGGATGAAGTACGCGGTGATCGCCCGTCCCCCGGTCGTTTTTGGAAAAGCTTCCAGTTTTGATGCAAGCAAGGCTTTGGCCGTGGCCGGAGTGGAGCGAGTCGAGGAGCTGCCGGTGCTCGAGGGCAACGCGGGAATGAAGCCGGTCGGCGGTATCGCGGTGATTGCCGAGAATACATGGTCTGCGATTAAAGGGCGTCGCGCTTTGGAAATCGAATGGGAGGACGGGGCCAATGCGACTTATGATTCCGAGGTTTATCGCAAAGAATTAGAGGAGGCTGTAAAGGGCCCTGGAGATGTGCTTCGAAGTGAAGGCGATGTGGACGCTGCTCTTGCGAGTTCCGAGAAGCGGGTAGTGAGAGATTATTACATGGCGCATTTGGCTCATGCTACCATGGAGCCTCCAGCGGCTGCGGCGACTCCGCGGGGGGAGGGTGTCGAGATATGGACTTCGACCCAGAACCCTCAAGCGATTCAGCAAAATGGTCCGGGCTATCTTGGCGTAAAGCAGGAAGACATTGTGGTTAACGTGGCATTCCTTGGGGGCGGTTTCGGTCGAAAATCGAAAGCGGATTTCGCTTTGGAAGCGGCTTGGCTTGCTAAGAAAATCGATGGACCCGTCAAGGTGGTTTGGACTCGGGAGGATGATATACGCCATTGCTATTACCATTCTTGCAACGCCCAGCGTTTTGAGGCGGGAATCGACAAGGAGGGCAAGGTGACGGCTTTGTTGGCTCGGTCTGCTTATCCTGGAATTAGCTCGACCTTTAATTCTGCTGCGGAAAACCCAGGTAGCTTCGAGTTGGATTTAGGCTTTAAGGACAACGCCTTTTATGTGCCTCATATGAGGCTGGAAAACCCGAAAGCGAAAGGGCATGTACGCATCGGCTGGCTGCGGTCTGTCTGCAATATCTTCCACGCGTTTGGGGCTCAGACGTTTGCCGACGAATTGGCGGCGGAGTTAGGGCGTGATCCGAAGGACTTTCTATTGGAGCTGATTGGCCCGGATCGCGACATCGACCTTACCCAGACTAAGAATCCGTATGGGAATTATGGGGACACCATTGAGCGTCATCCGGTGAATACGGGACGTTTGTCACACGTGACCCGCGAAGCCGCTAAGATGGCGGGTTGGGGACGGAAGTTGCCGAAGAGGCGTGGGCTTGGGGTCGCGGCGCATCGGAGCTTTTTGACTTATGTCGCTACAGTGATGGAGGTCGAAGTGTCGGAATCGGGCAATGTGAAGGTTGTCGGAATTTGGACGGCGGCGGATGCGGGCACGATCGTGAATCTCGATGCAGTGAACGCTCAGTGCGAAGGCGGCGCGATCTTCGGGATTAGCTGCGCTTTGGGAGAGATTACCGCGAAGGCTGGGCGTATCCAGCAGAGCAACTACCACGACTACCTTGTGGCGAGGATGGCGGAGACGCCGATCACGTCAGAGGTTAAGGTCATTGAGAGCGATGCGTATCCTGCGGGAGTTGGGGAACCTGCCACGCCGCCAGCCGCTCCTGCGTTTTGCAATGCGATTTTCGCTGCCACCGGAAAACGGATACGGAGCTTGCCGATCGGGAACCAGTTAAGGGCGTAGGGAACTGGTTCTAGAAACGGCCTTAAAGAGTTTGGACAAGGGGGCGGACGAGAGATCCGCCTCTTTTTTGTTTTCGCCGTCTGGGATAGAGGATGAAGATGAGGATAGAAGATGAAGATCTCAATCCGTCATGGGGCTGGCCCAGGATAGCCAGATGGCGGCGGTCCAGGTGAAGTGATTGCCGCCCGAGCCTTTGCCGGTGATGGGGTCGAAGTACTCGTAGAAGCCTGATTCTTGGATCATCTTCCTTGTATCCAATCTTATGCGACGGGCTTTTTCTTCGAAGCCGAATTCTTCGAGACCTCGGGAGATGAGGTAATTGATGATGGCCCAGGTCGGTCCTCGCCAGTAGCGGCGGCTGTCGAAACGCGGGTCTTGAGGGTCGAAGCTGGGGACGCTGTACGGCGCGGCTTCCAAAATGCGGTCTAGCGTTTTTTGGAGTTTGGCGTCGCGGAGACGTCGGGTGATGCCGGCGTAGTAGGAAAGGAATCCGACGCTGGAGACGCCGTTGACGTGTTGACCATTCCGGAGGTTGCGAGCGGCGTAGGCGTTTATTTCGTCGTTCCAGAGGTAGTCGGCAGCGTGTTGGTCGCGGTAGAGCCAGGTGTCGATCTCGTGGGCGGCGGACTCTTTGCCGAGGTAGTTGGCGAGGGCTTTGAGGTCGCGGTCGGCTCTCATGAGGATGAAGGTGATGCCGGGGTCGGCGACCGCGAAGGGACCTTCGCGGGTGATGTGGGCATGGTCCCAGCCGCAGTCGCGACCGTATTCGACGAGTTTGATGTAGCGGTCGTACTCGGCGTCTGTGGGTCGCATGGCGGCATCGACGTGACCGAGGTCTTTGCGTTTGTAGGGAGCGATGCCGACTGGATCGACGGCGGCGAGGGCGTCATCCCAGTCCGGTGAATTGTCGCGTCCCGATTCCCATGGGTGGGTGACTGCGATAGCGGCGCCGCCGGAGATCACTCGCATGGTGTGGAACCATCGGTGCCAGCGCATGAGCCGGGGGAAGAGTTCTTCGAGACGGGCTTTGCCGGCGATTGGGTCCTTTTCGTAGAGGTCCCGGACTATGGTGGCAGCGACGGGTGGCTGGGAGCAGCCTGAGGTCGGCACTTCGTGGGTGCCTTGCCAGACCTGGGGTCCGGGAAAGTAGGTGGGGCTGTCTTTGCGGAAGACGATGTGGGCGGCCATACCGTTTTTCCATTGGCCTTGGAAGAGGGACTCGACTTCGGTCCAGGCGCGATCGACGTTGATTTCGGAGAAGCCGAGGGCGACGAACATGGAATCCCAGT
>JBCCZW010000298.1:0-5854 GCA_039186805.1 Verrucomicrobiota bacterium | reverse complement strand
GTCACAGGCACCACCGCGATGCCCTTTCCCTTCGCCAACACCCGACTCCAGTGATTCGCCCGCACGACCTTGTCGCTTCGATTGATCATTCGATGAACGATTCTCAACTCCGCTCTATCCTCCGCCAGAACCACCTCCCGCTCTAACTGCAAGCCCGTCCTCGAATCATAAGCGCTCACCATCAACGCGTGTCGTTCACCCAGAATCTTGCCCTCCCATGGTCCCTGCGTCTGCAAGTCGCTCCTCGGAATGATGTTTACCGGACCCACATCGAAACGCCCGCCGCTATTCCGGATTCGCTTTTCGCTATCCGGATCGAATCGATACCCGGCTTCCTGCTCGTTTCGCATAATGATATCCTTCCCATCGAGAGCAAACTTCATCACCTTTCCCCCCACAGCAGGCGTCAATATCGCTTCACAGCGATCATTCCTCAACTGTATCGCATCATCGTATCCAAAAAACCGCATAACTCTCGCCCCCTCCAAAACCTGTGACGCCAAAGTAAATATCAATAACAGAGCCCAATTTCTCATCGCTACACCAATAAGCTCAATAAAAGCCTGACTGCAATCCGCGAGCCTCAACATTTCATACTTCACTCCTCGCAACTCGCAACCCACTATTTCTTCACGTGATTTCCGTAAAAGAAGCCGAACAACTCATCCTCGAAAACATCGAGACCTATGACGCCGAACGCGTATCCCTCGAAAATGCGCTAGGACGCGTCCTTCGCGAATCCATCTCCGCGGATCGCGACCTTCCTCCTTTCAATAGAGCCACTCTCGACGGCATCGCCATCAACTACGCCCCCTACGCATCGGGTCAACGCTCCTTCCCCATCGCAGGAACCATCGCCGCCGGTGCCCCCAGCCAAAACCTCGGGTCTACAGAAAACTGCGTCGAGATCATGACCGGAGCCGCCCTCCCTACTGACGCCGACACCGTCATCCGTATCGAAGATCTGGAGATCGCAGACGGCATCGCCACGATCAAAGCGGATACTTCCCACGAAGAAGGTGAAGGCGTCCACCCCGCCGCTTCAGACAGTCGTCAAGGCGATACCCTGCTCGAAGCCAACACCCAGCTCACCGGTAAAGAAATCTCCATCGCCGCCTCGGTCGGATACACCGACTGCCTCGTCTCCCTGGAACCGCGCATCACGCTCGTCACCACTGGCGACGAGCTCGTATCCATAAATCAAACACCTCTACTGCATCAAATCCGCCGCTCCAACGACCTAGCGCTCAAAAGCGCCCTTGCGTCCGCCGGCTACGCCGATGTCGTCACTCTCCACCTCAAAGACGACAAGGCCGCCACCGAAAAAGCCATCGGCCAACTCATGCAGGAGTCAGACGTCATCATCCTCGCCGGCGGCGTGTCCAAAGGCAAATTCGACTTCCTTCCCAAAACCCTCCTGAAGATGGGCGTCGAAAAAAAATTCCAGTGGGTCGCTCAGCGTCCCGGCAAACCCCTCTGGTTCGGACACTATGATCGAGACGGTCGGAAGCTCCCGGTGTTTGCCCTGCCAGGAAACCCGGTTTCCTGCTTCACCTGCCTCCACCGCTACGTCATCCCAGCCCTCGATAAAGCCCAATCCAAGCCTGCCGCCCAAATACGCTACGCCAAGCTCAGCCAAAGCTTCAGCTTCAAACCGCCCCTCGCCCTATTCCTTCCTGTCGTCATAGAGTATTCAGAAACCGGTGACACTTGGGCCAAGCCGCTCCCCTTCAATACCTCCGGAGATTACATATCCGTCGCCCGCACCGATGGCTTCATCGAACTCCCCGCCGCGCAAAGCGATTTCACCCGCGAAGAACCCTTCCGATATTTCCCCTGGCAAGCCTAAGAATGCAGCACCAGGCACAAGTCCAATTATCCCCGTAGGAAGAGGCTTTACGCCTCGACCCCAAAGCCGACCATCTTGCCTCCTCTCCACAATTCCTCATTCAACACTTCAAATTCACCATTCCAATGAGCGAAGCGAACTTCACCCACCTCGACAAAAGCGACCAACCGCAAATGGTCGACGTCACCGACAAATCCGTCACCAAGCGGGTCGCAAAGGCTCAGGCCATCGTCAAACTCGGCAAAGAGGTCATGGCTCGTTTCGACGGCAAAGACATCTCATCGAAAAAAGGTTCAGTCTTCGGCACCGCAGTCCTAGCCGGCATCCAAGCCGCCAAAAAAACCAGCGACATCATCCCTCTTTGCCATCCGCTGCCCCTCACCAAGTGCCACGTGCAAATCGAAAAGCTGGACGAAGAACGCGTCGAAATTAGCGCCGAAGCCATTACCGACGGCAAAACCGGAGTTGAAATGGAAGCCCTCACCGCCGCTAGTGGAGCCGCCCTCACCCTCTACGACATGTGCAAAGCCATTAGCAAAGCGATTGTCATCGAGCAAATCCGCCTCCTAGAGAAAACCGGCGGCAAAAGCGGTGACTTCAAAGCAGAGAAATAAAGGGTGGAACTCAGCCTGCGAGCGCGTTCTCTAAGCGAACAATCATCCACATGAAGATCCGCATAGAATACTTCGCCCTACTAAAGGACCAGCGCGGCCAAGACCAAGAAGTCCTCGAAACTTCGGCAACCACGCCCGCCGCCCTCTACGAGGAGCTAAGAACCGCCCACAACTTCACCCTCCCAAAAACTAATCTCAAAGTCGCCATCAACGAAGACTTCGCCGACTGGGACACCCCACTAGAAGAAAACGACACCCTCGTCTTCATTCCCCCCGTCGCTGGCGGCTAGAAACCGAGGACTAGAACCAAAAAGTAGCCTTGACCCTAAGGCCAAGAAAACCGCGTATGCTCGACTGCCTCGGCTCTACTTTCCAATAAGACGGTCCATCCTCGAGCGAACGTCCATATCCGATCTCTGGGACATCCGATAAGCGACGTAATACTTGTTCACGTTGCCGACATACCGCACGGTTTCCCGAGCGGCAATGTACTCGACATTGTTGAACCAGACATTCGGATCCAATCCTTGAGCAGCGGCTTTTTTACGCCACTGGCTTACTCTCGCCGGACCTGCGTTGTAAGAAGCCAGCGCAAAGTCGAACTGCGTCGCTTCATCCATCGCATCCCGCGATTCTAAACGCTCCACTATTTGCGCCATATAGCGCGCTCCTCCGTGAATGTTCTGCTCCGCATCGTAAGGATCCAATCCAAGGTCCGCCGCAGTACTGGGCAGCAACTGCATAATGCCCACAGCGCCCGCGGCGCTTCGAGCATTCTGATCAAGCCTGGATTCCTGAAATGCTTGGGCCGCCAGCTTCAGCCAATTGAAGCCATATCTCTCGGCGTATTTCCTGACATATGCCTCATATTGCCTAAGCTTCCTTTCCTCGCCCTCAGTCAAAGGATTCGTAATCCAGTCAGTATTCTCGTAGTGTCGCTTAAAAAAAATATTCCCGAGCAAAGTCCCTTTTTTCGTCCCCGCCACAAATAGATCAAGCTCCTCGCGAAGCAATGGAGCATCCTTCCTAACTGCCCAAGCAATTTCATTGCCTCGATTGACTTCAACATCTGGATACAACCTGATATTTTCTAAAATACCAGCCCAAATCTCCGCCAGATAATCATCCGCGACCGTGTACTCGATAATTCCAGAATCAGCCAGCTCCAAGTAGTCTTCCGATTTAAACTGAGGATCCAGATTCTCAATCTCGATCTTGGGCAGTCCCCTAGCCACTAAGGTCGCATTCTGCTTTTCCAAGTGGGTTTGATAGCTGCTATCGAGAGATACGTATACCTTCTTTCCACTCAAAGACTCAATCGAACGAATCTCTGGAGCAAAACGAGATGAAACAATAATCTCGTCCACATTCTTCAAATAAGGGTCTACGAAATCGATCCGTTTTCTTCGCTCTTCTGTGATGGTAAGTCCCGCGGCCGCAATATCTCCCAGCCCATTTTCCAACATAGGCAGCAGCTGATCGAAAGCGACTGGAATAAACAGAAGCTGGGCCTTGCGGTCTTCCCGGGTGATCCCTTCATTTAGATGATCTGCGAATCTGCTCAGCATCTCGTATTCGAACCCGCGCTGCTGGCCTTTGTGAATAAAGAAGTTCGTGTGGCTGTAGCTGACAAGCACCCTTATTACCCGCGTTTGACGAAGCGTCGGCAGATCATCAAACCGGGGTTGAAGCACTCTCTCCAATAAATCGTCGCCGACCCTCGAAGGGACTTCCTGCCCAGGGGCGCAAAACGCAAACGCGATAACCGCCAACAAGACCAACTTTCGATAAAATCCCATTCGATTCGAAACTAAACAAATTAGAGAGCAGCCGGCAATAACGCAAAACCAAACTCCGCTCGCTTTTCGCCGCTCCGATCAACAGCCATTTTGGAGAGATCGAATCCATCGCTTCTTAAACTTATCAAAGATCGCCTCGGCCGAAGCGCGAGCGCTCAGAAAATTAAGGCAAGTATCTACAAAAGATGCATCTGGCTACCCACTGCTCAAAAGCTTCGCTGCCAACGCATGAAGATACTAGAACCAGTCAGCGTTGAACACCATCTCACGCCCTTATCCTCTTTCTGGAGCCTGAACTTTCTAATGCGTTGATTATCTGAAAAAATCTGCTGACCCTTAAAACAGCCGCCAAATGTCCGCAATTCGCAATTCCGATTTCACTATCGCCAACGAGCCGCTGGAACCAGAGGCCCTCAAGCGAGAACTCCTCAACCACCATTCCGGCGCCTTCATCGCTTTCGAAGGTTGGGTCCGCAACCACAACGAGGGCCAAGGCGTCGATCTGCTCGAATACTCTGCTTACAAGCCCCTCGCCGAAAAAGAAGGCTCGCGCGTCGTCGCCGAAGCCATCGAAAAATTCGACATCGTTGGCGCCTCCTGCGCCCATCGCATCGGATCACTCAATCTGGGCGGCATCGCAGTATGGGTCGGCGTCGCCTCCGCCCACCGCGGTCCGGGTTTCAAAGCCTGCCAATACATTATCGACGAAGTCAAAGCCCGCGTCCCCATCTGGAAAAAAGAGCACTACCAAGGCGGCGACACCGGCTGGGTCAACTGCCACGCCAACCCTCAAACCACCCCACCCAACGCCTAATATCAACAGTCCGCCAAAGAATTTTCCAACGTTGGAAAATTTTTCGGCAAAAAATGTCTTCCGCGATGGAATCGCAGCATAGCCTTCTCCTAAATAATCCCAGACCGCATAGCGACTAGTACTTAGTCGCCGCATGCCAAATTTCCCCTAAAATTCGAAAAAGAGCTCCAGCGCTAAAGCCGCTCAACCACGCTACCGATATTTCAATCACCTGATAGCCTTCTGAAGGAATGCATTACGTGGAGAGATTGCTAGTATCATTTCAGCACCTTGCGCACGCCCCCTGGTATCCATATGCCCTGGCGGTGGTCGGCTTGATCGTGGCATACTGCGTCTACAAAACGCTCCGTTCTCTCCCGCCGCTCGTAATGTACCCCATCATCATCGCGAGCTGCGTCATCGTTTTCATGAACTGGCTGCACAATCGCAACGAGCGTACCAAGCCTAATCAAGCCTTAGCCTGGGGCTATCAGTTTTGGCTAGCAAAACTGCGAGCAATATTTCGGGTTTCTGATTTGTTCTTGAATTTCATTTGTCCGCGAATCAGCGCTGATGCTAGTTTGCGCGTTTATTTTGAGCCCAGCTATACGTTTAAGGCGAAGATGTACATCCCAAACGTGGGAAGCGTGGGGGTTTCTATTGTTGAAAGAGGAGGGAGGAGAGTGTTGTTGAGAAGGTGGGGCATGTTATTGCCATTCTTACCTATATTAGTACGCTAGGAGATGGGAGGGGTTAATGACTTATTTTGTTTTTGTTATATGGTTCAATCAGCTTATTG
>JBCCZW010000297.1:0-5866 GCA_039186805.1 Verrucomicrobiota bacterium | reverse complement strand
TCCATCAAAGGCCCGTTCACGGCAACCTCCACAAATACTCCCGGAACGAGATCGTCTGGCACTGCATCGAAAGCGAAATAAACGGTTCCCAGTCGAGTCGCCGCATCGAGCGAAGCAGCTCCACGGTCCAATTTCCCCGGAAGAGTCGTTCGCTTACCAAGATGACTCTTTGAGATTTCAACTTCTGGAGACGACGACTGCGACAACCAAAACTGTTCGCTGTCATCGATGGACGCAGACACCTCAAGAGAGCCATTGTAGTAGATTTCTCCATACGAAGCGCCTGCTTGCAGAAACTGCCCCACTTCTATCGCGCTCCGCAAGACTCGCCCCTTTTCGGGCAAGGTAAAACGCGTCCGTTCCAGACGGATCTCCGCCGCCGCAAGGTTTGCCTCGGCCGCTTGCAGGTTCGCCTTCGCTTCTTCCAGCTGAGGTTCTCTCGCCACCAGATCAGGAGCCGGCTCGTCGCCATTTTCCTGATACCACTCTGCCAAAGACGCCATCCCTTCAACTTCCTCCATGCGTAAAGCCGTTTTGGCTCTCGCAACGTCAGACTCCAAACGCTTCACCTCGAGTTCGTAGTCGATTGATTCGATTTCAAAAAGCGTCTCCCCCGCTTCAAAACGACCAGCCGTATAGAAATTCGGATGAACGTAAGTGACACGGCCACTGACTTGGGGAACGACTTGGACCGTCGACTGAGCCTGCACCACACCGGTCGTGTTGAATCGAATCTGATACGGCCGCTTATCGAAGGTTTCGACTTCGACGAAAAACGTCGCTTCGTCTCCGCGGTTCGAATCGATCGTCTCCTGAGGCCTCCCAATAAATCTTGAGAGAACTATCGAAAAACCGACAAACCCGACGATTAGGACAAGCTGAAGATACCCTTTAAATTTTTCCATTTTGTTAAGTGAAATTGATTTTCGAAGCGGTCGTCCGAGTTCAGGTGTTTGCGGGGATCTTACCGCCCAATGAAAGATAAAGATCGAATCGCGTATTCCAGAGTTGCTGCCGCGTCAGCACGAGGCTCTGCTCCGCGATGTACCGGCGTCTTTGAGTATCGAGGAAGCTCTGGAGAGACTGCAGCCCATCGCTGTACCGCTTCTCCGCGATGATCTCCGCCTGCTGCAGCGCCTCCAATGAAAGTTCCTGGCTCCCGTAGCTGAGACGGATTTGCTTCTCGCCTTGTAGTGCCGTTTCCACTTCGCGAACGGCATTCAATACTTTGCCTTCGTAGGAGTAAGCGGACTCTCTCAAGACGGATTCTTGGATCCGAACGTTCGCCTTTAAGCTACCGCCTTGAAACAGCGGCTGGGTCAGACTCGCAAAAAGCGACCCGACCAGATCATCCAAATCGACCAGATCGTCCAAGTCAGCGTCGCTCAGACCCAAGCCGGCGCTGATGCCCAAACTCGGGTAAAGGTCCGCCACTGCCACCTTCACGTTGGCTTCGGCTGCCTGTACCCTGAAATCGGCAGCTACTAAATCGGGCCGATAATCGAGTAGATAAGCGGGATAAACCGAAGGAACTTCAGGAAGTTCGTTCTCCAAAAAGGAAAAGTCCATTGCCGCCAAATCCGTTGCCCCCGGGCGGTCTCCCAGCAGAACGTCTATGTGGTAAAGGTTCTCCGCAATCAATCGGTCGAACTCCGCCACCTCAGATTCGACACTCGTGTAGGCTTCCCTCGCAAGATAGACTTCATTGAGGCCCACCGAAACCGAGCCCATGTCGTAACGTCTCTTCACGAGCTCCAAAAATTCCCTTCGATTCTCGCGGTTCGCCTGGGCTAGTTCCAGCAACGCCAGATTCGTTTCGTGGGCCAGCAGTCGACGACTCAGCTCCGAAACCAACGACTGCTCGATTGCGTTTCGATCCGATTCAGACGCCCAAAACGAAGCCTCTGAGGCATTCTCAGACTGGCGAATCTTGCCGAATAAATCGGCCTGCCAGGCGACGCCCAAGTCCACGCTGTTCTGGTTAGAATAGACGCGACTCCCATCGTCTAATGGAGAAGGACCGAAAGACCTTCCCTTACCCGCTTCCACGAAAACCGAAGGCCACTTACCACCCGACTGCGCTGCTAGTCGTCCCAACGACTGCTCAACTCGCTCTGCCGCCTCTTTAACGGACAAGTTGTCCGTCAAAAGCTCGCCGACCAAGGCTTGAATCGAAGCCGACTCGAGCTCTAACCACCAGTTCTGCACCTGATCTGCTTCGCCTTCGACTCCCGTCGGAGAGTTAACGAATCCACCGCCCAGCTCAGCCGCAACCTCGCTTTTCATGCCCTGAGGCTTGATCACGCAGCCGCTGAATAAAAAAGCCGCTGCCGCCAAAGCAGATGACACGAGGCTCAGCCTCAATCTCCTTAGAGATCGAGCAGGTTCGAATACCTTATGCGAAGTTCCTTCCATCTTGATTTTAAAGCCTATCCAAATTTTCGAATCGCCCCGGCATTTCACCCTGGGCGTTTCGGATGGGCCTATCTTCGCAGATTGAACCTTAAGCTTGTCTTAAGATGGCGTATTCGCGCTCGGAAAAACAAAAAAACTGCCCCGAGACTACTTAGCAGGACGTCATTCCATAGAGATTAGCTGTCGCATTCGGTAGGGAGGAGTCGCCGACTCCTCCACTCCCCCAGTCGAAATTTCCAACCTACCGCACCGTCTCTCAGACAAAAACCTAGACGACCTTCGCCTCGTCATTCCCAAGCGGAATCCTAATCGAAAACGTGGATCCCTTGCCGCTTTCGCTGACCACGTCAATCGTACCGCCGAGCTGTCTCACAACGGATTCCACCAATGCAAGTCCCAGACCAGAGTGCCCCCCAACAGCGCTTCGCGCCTTCTCAACTCGATAAAAACGATCGAAAATATGGGGGAGATCTTGCTCGCTGATCCCCGGTCCATCATCTTTTATCGAAATAACTGCATTGGCGCCTTCTCGTATCAAAGAAATCCATACGCTTCCCTTTCCAACGTGGTGAGAAACCGCGTTGCCGATCAGGTTACTGAGAGCGATCGTGAGCTTCATCGCATCCGATGAGATCCTGACGGGCTGCAGATCCGAAATCAGTTTTATCTCCTTTTGCTCCGCCAAGGACTGATGCGAAGCGACTATCTCGCCCACCAATTCGTGAACCTGCAGTTCCTCCAATTCGAGATGAAGCTCCGTAGAATCCTGCCTTGCTAACAGCAGCAAGTCTTCAACGAGCTTCTTCATTCTCCCTCCAGCCAATAAGGTGAGGTCCAGTGATTCCTGTCGCTCCTCTTCCGTCCGCTCCCCTTTCTTCATGCGATGAGATTCAGAGAGGATAACCGAGAGCGGCGTCCGCAGCTCGTGGGAGGCATCCGCGGTAAACCGCCTCTGACTCTCAACCATCGCCTGGAGCTTATCGAAAGTGGTATTCAGGACAGAAGCCAACTCGTCCAGCTCATTGCCGGTTTTACGCACCTGAATTCTATCTGCCAAATTTCCTTCCGAGATCCTAGCGGCTGCGTCGCTGATCGCCCCGATAGGCTTGACGAATCGTCCCACGATCAACCATCCCCCGAACAAGCCGAAAAACCAAACGCCCAATCCTATCAGAAAAGCCCGACCCCGGAACTGTCGCATCTCTCTGATCTCGGACGAGATTTCCTGACCCACGGCAAGCCTCATCCCAAATGCATGCGTCACCAAAACCTCCCGAACATTCCCCACGTAGCGAGAATCAATATTGAAGCCCTCAACCGGAAATTCCGGAAACTCAAACCCTTCATCTGCATTATCCGACCGCGCGATTAAATTTCCATTACGATCCTCAAGGTGGAAAAAATAATACCCCGGATCATCCCCGCCAAACTCGCTTGCGATTCTGCTAGGGACTTCAAAAGAGGCTGATTGAACCGTCTCAATTAGCACTTCAAACGGGGTTTCGCTATTTATTTTCTCGGCCAGTGATAAGGGATCGACCTGCTCGAAAACCGCTTTTCTGAACTCATCCAGAATAAAGATGCGCTGATCCTCCAGACGACGATCGATCTCCCCTATCTTTTCCGCCCTCACGATTTGATAGTAGATTCCTGAAAACAAGACGGGGACCGCAAAGAGCAGCAAACCATACCAAGCCTGCAGCTGCCATCGTATCGATTTAAAGAAATACCTCATGCTTAGAATCGTGACTCGCTTAAACTACTCGACGACATAGCCGTGCCCGCGCCGCGTCGTGATCACTTGCTGCCCGAGCTTTTTTCGCAGGTTCGACATGTGGACATCTAAGAGATTAGATAGCGTATCGTCATTCTCATCGAATAAACGCTCGTACAGTCGAGTTCTTGAAATAACCGTCCCCCGATTCATGGCGAGGTACTCTAGGAGCCCATATTCGCGGGCGGTTAACTGAACCGTTTCTCCCCTGAGGCGCACTTGTTTTGTACCGACATCCACCTCCAAATCCCCCACGACAATCGATGGATGAACGAGCCCTGAACGTCGACGAATGATGGACTGTATCCGAGCAATCAATTCCTCTGGATCGAAGGGTTTCGTCAAATAATCGTCCGCGCCTTTGTTTAAACCCTTTACTCGATCGGGAACCGCATCTCTGGCCGTTAGCATCAAGATTGGGGTCTTTATATTCGGGCGTAGTCGATCCAAGACCTGCCAACCATCGAGAATAGGCATCAACACATCCAATACGATTGCGTCATAAATATCTTCACGAGCCTTATACAAACCCTCCTCTCCATCCGCCGCGAAATCGACCGCAAAGCTCTCATCGCGCAGCGTAGCCACCAAGCTGCGGCGCAACAAAGGATCATCTTCTATTACTAAAACTCGCATCGGAAATGAGGTTACGAACCGGGATCTTAAAGGCAGTCGAGCCCACAGCCCAAGCTAGCGCGCCAAACCTTAAGATTCAGTTAAGAGAGCGACGCAACGCAACTCCGCAACCAAACCTCCCTACACTGGAGGCCGGGGCGCCGACCCGGCAACCCCATACGGAAAATAGCCGCCCAACCCACGCGACTCCGTCCCAATAAGCCTCTCCGCTAAACAATTTCACCCGCTACGAGCGAGACTCCTGTATCCTGCCGGACCCACTCCGTACCGTTTTTTGAATACGCGAGTGAAATAATACCGATCGCAAAACCCATAGCGATCCGCAACCTTCTCGATACTGGATTGGGAGAAGAGCAAATCCAAAGCCGCCGCCTCTATGCGAGCTTGCGTCAAATAGCGTCCGGGCGAGGTACCTAAGCTTGCAGCAAATCTCCGGCTAAGCGTCTTCTCCGAAATCATTAATCGCCGCGCCAAGGTCGCCGCCGTGAGTTGATCAACGGAGGCCCCCGCATCCAGCATGGCGTCCACCGCGGCCCTCGCCTCCAGTTCAAAAGGGTCCTTCCTCTTTCTACTCGAATCAAAGCTCGCCAAAACTCCAACCAGCAGCGACTGCAGAAGGAGTACACTACATGGCTCCCCTTGACTCCCATCCTCGCAAGCAGCGAACAAGCGACCAAGGACCTCAAAATCAATGGATTCGGGTCCTCGAATCTCATAAATGGACTCAGCAAGCTCGAAGCTGGCCCGGATCGTAAAATGAATAAAGAAATGATCCATCTCAGTCACCGCCAACCGCTCGAACGGACAGTTTGGCGGAATCAGCAAAACACGCTCTCCTTCTAAATCCACACATTTCCCTCCTATACTAAAGCGAGCCTTTCCCTTTCGGTTCCAATAGAAACGCCAGACCGGAGATTCGATCCGAGCCTCTGGATCAGACCATCTGAAGGCGCGTTCAGTCCCAAATCTGTAGAGATTCATCGCCGAGGCATACATTGGGAATCGATCCATTATTGTCCAATTTACACACAAATTAATGGC
>JBCCZW010000296.1:0-5866 GCA_039186805.1 Verrucomicrobiota bacterium | reverse complement strand
GCTCATCACAGCGTATCTATACAGCTACTACTCCTCGCCGCACTACTTAGCCGCTTTCGGCAACTCTCTTCTTGCAATCTTCGCCCTGTTTGTATCGGGGCTATCACTACATCTACTTGCTGAAGTCAAAGCCCTACGAGAAGCACTCCAAAGAATTCTCTTGAATCGGGTGACTTTTGGAGGCGCCGCCGCTTTAATCACACTATTGGCAGGATACGCCTACTTTGTCCGACCCTACATCGAGCCGTTCTCCCAATTCGAAGACGATCACTACGGCACTAGAGATTACCGTGAAAACTCGCTCGTCGATCTCACTTCTTATCTTTCCGCGCCTATCATCTTTGTGGCAATCGCTGGCGTTCTATTGACTGTGAGGAGGATGATCCTTCGAAGAGAGTCCATCTGGCTTGTAATATTCGCACCTTGGCTGGTCTTTTCTCTTCTTTATCTCTACTCTCCTCAGATCAGCCCCGATCATATTTGGCGAATTCGAAGGTTTACGCCAATAGTCATTCCAGGA
This sequence comes from Verrucomicrobiota bacterium, assembly GCA_039186805.1. GTDB lineage: Bacteria > Verrucomicrobiota > Verrucomicrobiia > Opitutales > Opitutaceae > JBCCZW01. The sequence goes on along the minus strand of JBCCZW010000296.1, from coordinate 5,346 downwards.
TTTATTTTTTTCGCCTTCGTATTCTTTCATTGGATACTGATGAAAGTTAAGCACGCTGAATTCAGAGCAATCGCAACGACCTTTCTCGTCCTATTTCTGGGCGCCTTCCTATTCCGATCCACAAAACTCGTAAACTCAACGCAGCAATACCTCGGAACCGTGGAAACCGTAAGGCAAATTGCAGCTGAGATTCCCGATGGAGCAATCGTATACTCTCGCGCATCCAACAGAATTGCAGGATCTATACAAATTGCCGAAGGCAAGCAAATCGTCCGCGAGAAACCCTACTACGACTACAGCTTCAGCAAAATTAAAGAACTGGCTGAAAAGGTGATCGCTGACGGCATCCCTTTTTACACGCTCACGTCCGTACCGATCTTCCCAGAAACCTACCCTTCGCCTACCAAAGAATGGCAACTGGAATACTCCAAGATCAAGGCGAGCAACATTGCCCCGGCAACGGAAGCGATTGTCGATACGCACAAATTCTACCTGACGAAAGTAATAGGCGGTTTACGCCCCTTTGCCGGCTCCGAGAAGAGCATACAAATCGGTAACTCCTTCATTTTCGGCACCACCGAAAGCGGTTTTCATGACGCAGAACTCTCCGGTGGTAAGTACATCCGATGGACGAACGGAAACGCTCAAATCAAACTGCCAGAAGCAGAAGGATTCAAGTGGGTCGAATGCTCATTGAACATTGCCAGTTCTCATCCTGAAGGGACAGAAGTCATCATCAAAATCAACGGTGAAAGCGTTTTCACCGAATTCGTTCCCCATGGAGGAGGAGTCTTTTCCATCCCTGTTCAAAACGAAAGAGACCTACCCTCAACGGTTGAGATCGTGTCCACTCCTTGGCGGCCATCAGACTTGAACTCGAACAGTTCAGATGATCGAGAGCTTGGCATCAGAATCAGGGCGATAGAATTCATAAGCCGATCGAATCTTCTGGAGCGCAAGCTTGCTATGCTCTCCTCCACCCAGAACTCCATCCAAGACGATCAACAAGTACACCTCCTCAACGTCGGTATCAGAGACAACTCGCTAATCGAAGAATCCGGTTTCCACGATACGGAAACGCATGGCGAGAGCTCGCTACGCTGGACCAATGGACACGCCACCCTGAAAGTGCCTCGCGTCAGTGGTTTCACCCCAAAAGCGATCCTCCTCTCAATCGCCGCAACTCGTCCGGGCGGGTCGAACGTCTCCCTTAGCTTCAACGGAACTACAGTCTTTCAAGAACTAGTTCCCGACTCAGGCGGAGTATTCAGAATTCCGATTACTAGAGAGCCATCAATGCAACGCTTCGATCTGCTAGAAATAGAATCCGAAAAATGGATACCATCTCAAATTTTTTCAGAACAAGAAGATGATCGCACCCTCGGATTAAATCTGCTTGGCATTTCGCTCCTCAGGGATGCCGAACCCACCCTGACAGGTAAGATCTTCGATGGCGAAATTGGACCATACCTGCAAGCAGAAGGACTCTATTCCTTCGAATACGATCAAGTAGACAAATTTTCTTGGACAAATGGGCAGGCCGTCTTCCAATTCTTAAGACCTGAAGCGGACAATAGGAGACGACTCACTATCACCTTTGCGCACCCAGGAAAAGCGCAAGGCCCGATCACCGTAATTTGGAACGGCCGCAAGATCAAGGAAGCCGAAATCACAATGGGAATGAACGAAATCTCCGTCGATATACCTCAAGATTTAGATCACCGAAAAGTGACTCTCGAAATACAGAACTTCCCTTTTATCCCATCTGAGACTATTGCCGAAAGTACCGATAATCGTAAACTCGGTGTCTGCCTGTACGAAATCGAACTCCGTTGAAGAGAAGTAAGGCGACCGGAATTCTAACTCGATGCAAACAAATTGACACAATTGCATCGCACTAGTGTCCGACCGACTTAAGTTAATTCTTGAGCCCATGCACATCATCAACCCACTCAAAATTCTCGTCGCGCTTTCCTCAGTCACCATGTTCGGACTGCTGTCAATCGCTTCACTCTTTTTTGCAGCCCTTCCTATCGAGGCCAAAAAGAAATCCGACAAGCAGCTCCAAGAAGAAGAGATCGCCGAAGAAACCGGTACCATGGCGTTTCATCTTCTCGCGCAGCTCAACGAGCGGGAGCAAGAAGCCTACACTGCTTACTCCACCGCCCTCGACGAAGGCGATATCGATAAAATCAAGCGCGATTTGCAATCCATAGTCGATGGCTACGACAAGCTGATAGGCATCGCTCCAGACTACGCGCCCGCCTTTGTATCCTACGGCCAAATGCTCAAGCGTATCGGCGAACGCGATGCTGCCAATGCCATGTTCATCCGCGCCGACGAAATCGACCCTGGCCTTCCTCTCGTAAAAAACCAGCTCGGCAACTACATGGCGGAAGAGGGCAAATTCCTCGAAGCCCTCGGCTACTACCTCATCGCCGCCAAGCTAGCCCCCGACGAAGCTCTCTACCCTTACCAGATGGGCAATCTTCTCCAATCCTACAAAAAACTCTTCATCGCCGAAAAAATGTACAAGCCCAAGACCATCGACATGAAGATCCAGGAGAACTTCAAGAAGGCTATGGATCTCTCCCCCGAGAAAACAGAGTACCAGTTTCGCTACGCTCAGAGCTTCTTTGAAGTTTCAAACCCAAACTGGATGCTCGCCCTCGAGCAATGGCACGACCTCGCCAACAAGGCCGGCGGAGAATTCGAAAAGCAACTCGTGCTCATATCAACGGCACGCGTGCGCATCGAGCTTGGCCACGTCACCGCAGCTAAAAAAATCCTCAAAGACCTCGATCACCCGGAAGTTCAAAACGCGCGCCTCGAGCTCTACGGCATGATCGACCGCGAAATGGCAAAGTAGCTGGCTAGATATCAGACGTCTGAGGTCCGAAGTCAGACATCAAGTCACGAGAGCTGACTTCCGACCTCAGACACCCGATCTCTGATCTCAACTAGCCCTCAAAGCCTCCACGAACGCATTCGCCTCTTCAATCGAAGCCTCCATCTCCCGAATCAATGCCTCCACCTCGTCCTTGATCTCCAAGGAAGTCTCATTCAAGGCCGCAATCGCCTGAGCATTCAAATTGTGCTTTAAAAATAAAACCTGATCACGATAGGACCCCAAAACAGGTTGCATCCGAGCCTCAGCCGTATCCATCACCTCGATCAATTTCGAATAGAGCCGACGCGTGCCTTGAAGTTGCTCCTCGCTCGCTTGCTTCAAGCTCTCGCTCGTGTAGAGCGCCAACTCCTCTTCCCATTCCTTAAACAGCGCCGCGGCGACCGACTTCACCCCCTCAATCCGCTCTCTCACGTCGTTCGCTCGCTTTTCGCTTTCCTTGAAAACGCCATTCAAACGATCATAGGTTTCCTTCAACTCCCCAAGATCCACCTCAGTAGCGGACACAAAGGCTTCGAAGGCATCCGCAAACTGCTCCTTGGCCTCCTCTTGAGATTCCTTCGCCTCTTCAACGCGATCTACCAGAATCTCCCGTTTATGGACGCCAAATTTTTCCATCGTATCGTAATAAAGCGTCTGACAACCCACCATGCCCGCGCACAAGCCTACGCAAAAGAGTACCTTTGGAATCTTCATCAATAGGAGCAAAGCCTTCACCAAGTCCTCTGACAACTCTAAGGCGAAAATGGCGCGGAAAGATCGCCAATTTCTGGCATCACGCAGAAAAAGAAACGCTAATGCTTCATTTACTGCTCACTTCTATTTGAGCGACACCGTATGTAAAAAAGAAAAATAGACTGGAGGTAGGGCCGCTTCTGAGGTCTAACCCAGCACAACGACACATTTTTCCTATGACCCGAATGAAAACTCACACACGCATTGCGTTCGTATTTGCGGCTCTTCTGCTCGGCAAAGTGACGCTCTTAGCCGGAGACGCAACCGCCGGCAAGGCCCTCTACAACACTTGCCTCGCCTGCCACGGCATGAACGGCGAAGGCAACCCGGCTCTCAAGAGCCCGGCAGTGAATAACCTCTCTGAAAAGTACATCATCGCTCAGCTCGAAAAGTTCGCAAACAAGCAACGAGGAGCGGATCCAAAGGACGTCGCCGGCATCACCATGGCTCCCATGGCGATGATGGTCCCCACCCCCGAAGCCAAGGCAAACGTAGCCGCCTACATCGCTACCCTTGAAGGGCCTAAACCTCCCGCCACCCTGACCGGAGGCAATCCTGAAAAAGGCAAGGTCCTCTACGCCACCTGCGCCGCCTGTCACGGTCCAGATGGCAAAGGCATGGATCAGCTGAATGCTCCTTCCCTGGTGAACCAACACGACTGGTACCAGCTCACCCAGCTCAAGAATTTCAAGGACGGCATCCGCGGAGCTCACCCCCAAGATATCACGGGAGCCACTATGCGCCCTATGGCTATGATGTTGACAGATGAGCAAGCGATGAAAGATGTAATCGCCTACCTCCAATCGCTAGAGTAAGTATTTCCACCCAACACGGCGGCGCGGCCACCGCCTCCCTCCCGGCTGCGCCGCCACTCCATCTCCAAAACGTCGCGACCCGATTCGCGGCGTTTTTCTTTGCTCCAAAAACCAGATACGCTTCCCTGGCCATAAGCGAAACCACATGACGATCCTTAAGATTCAAAGAATACTCGTTTCAGCAGTCTCTCTCGTCGTCGCCAACGCCCTATCCGCCTTCACCCCAGAGGAAGAGGGGCTCTACGCAGTCTTCACTACTAGCGAAGGTGAACTCGCTGCTATACTCTACTTTCAGGAAGCCCCCCTCACTGTCTCCAATTTCGTCGGACTCGCCGAAAATTCAATCTCCCATTATGATCATCAAACCGGAGTCGCCCAAAACAAACCCTTCTACGATGGCCTAAGCTTCCACAAAGTCATCGCTGGATCCATCGCCCTAACAGGGTCTCCCGACGGAACAGGGAACGACGGTCCCGGCTACATCTTCCCTGACGAAATCGCGCCCAGCCTCAAGCATGACAGAAAAGGTATTCTCTCCATGCAGAACGCCGGACCCAATAAAAACGGCAGCCAATTCTTCTTCACCCTCTCAGACGAAGGAAACGCTCAACTCGACGGCTTCCATTCAGTGTTCGGAAACATCGTATCTGGTCTGAGCGTCCTCGATGCCATAAGCAGTTCTCCCACAGACAGCGAGGGTGTTCCCATTTCGCCCATCTCAATCAACTCAATCACGATCCTCAGAGAGGGCAGCGAAGCAGAGTCCTTCAACGCCAGTGAATCACTCATCGCCAACCCATTAGACTTACAATTGAACTTCAGTTTTGGGGAACAAGAAAGTCCTGCCGCGACCTTCTCCCGCAATCCGCAGATCGACTATTTTTATCG
>JBCCZW010000295.1:0-5868 GCA_039186805.1 Verrucomicrobiota bacterium | reverse complement strand
GAGAGCCTGCAGGGCTGGAACATCTTCCCGTTTCGCATCCCGGAGTCGCTTCCCATCAGGAGCGTGAAACGCGATCCCTTCCTTGGGAACCTCTAGAATCATATCCTGGAAAACTGAATACGGAAGGAAGCCCGCCCGATTATAGAGAGAGAACGAATCCAAGTTCATCGCGCTGGATACGAGACGAACCGGCTTACCCTCCTTGTCGGCGAAGTCCGTTATGAATTTGAGAAGCCTTCGCGCGACCCCCTTTCCACCGTAGTTGGGATGTGAATTCATTATCCCCAGCGATACATGGGTTTCCCGCGGATGATAAAAGCAAGAGCCCACAATACGCTTCATTCCTTCGTCGACTGCGATGATGCAATGGCCAGGATCGAGGTCTTCGTATACATCGCAAAAAAGCCGGGTTGAAGAAGGTTCACCCTGAAAGATCGCGGCCTTGCCGTTCGCCGCGTACCAGAAATTTGTAGACAAATAAATCAGCGAGGCGATTTCATCCCTGTCCTCGGTGGTTGCATGACGCAGTGTAATAGCAGATTCCTCCATTGGGCGTGGTAAAGGTTTTATCGGCGTGTAATTTTTTCTTCGAAGCTATTTGCCCCAGCCAGTGGCCCAAAGCATTCCACCAAACAGATGCTGTCGAAACGCTTCGTCATAATAGCTCTCGGCGATATGTCCAATCGCCGTGTAGAAGACACGTCCGCCTTTCGGGTTGTGGTGCCAGGCAATCGGGTGCGGATCCCCCATCCTGTGCTTTTCTTCGGGCCGATAGCTTTCTTCCTCTACGGTGAGCACTACATTCAGGCTTTCGGGTACCGGCGTGTGAAAGGTGTACCATTCATCGGTCCAAAGCCACTTGGGCGGTAGATGCATCGTCGCGGGAAACTCAGGGTCTTGAACCGACATGATACCGGCCTTTTTCGGCGGGTGGGAAACGAATACTCTCCCCATTAGCTCCTCCCACCACAGCCAGCGCTTTGCTTCCTTGGCGGTCGCTGAGGCAGCGTGAACTCCCATTACGCCTCCGCCATTCGTCACGTACTCCATGAACTCCTTGCGTTTGCGGTCATTCAATTCGCAAGGATTGGCGCTCACGAAAACGATTACGTCATAGTTTGCATAAGTTTCTTTGGCGAACTCCAAGTCTCGTTCGACCCAGGTCAGCTTGAAGAAGTTCTTCTTGGCGAGAAACTCGAAAGTTTCCCTCACCGCAGGCACGTTTCGATGATGGTATCGATCGTAAGCATCCGAGAACACCAGAGCGGAAAACTGCTCCGAATGGGCAGTGGCGCCTAGGGAAAAGATGAATAGGCCGAGGAGCGTCCGCGTTGATAACTTCATGGGGTTAATGAATAGGATCGTCTTCTGTGAAGCAAGTCTTCTGTGGATGGTTGGTTTTGTATCCATTTTAATGTTACAAATTTCCATTGCGTTATGCATTAGTCCCAAAATCGACGTAGTCCTCTGAATATTTTATTGTATTTGTTGCCCGAGCCCCTCAAGCATCCGCGACTATGAACTACTCGCCCCATGCTGATCGCTATGCGAACTCCGACCTCTACAAACGCTGCGGACGCAGCGGGATTAAGCTCTCCCGTCTTTCTATCGGGCTTTGGCATAATTTCGGAACGAGTTCTCCATGGGAGACGCAACGCGAACTTATATGCGGCTCATTCGATCGTGGCATTACCCACTTCGACCTCGCCAACAACTATGGACCGCCGCCGGGCGCGGCAGAGGAGAACTTTGGCTCTATCCTTCGATCGGACCTTTCTGCTTACCGCGACGAACTAATAATCTCTACCAAAGCAGGTTACCTGATGTGGGACGGACCGTATGGCGATTTCGGTTCCCGCAAGTACCTCATATCAAGTCTCGACCAAAGCCTAAAGCGACTAGGTCTCGACTACGTGGATATCTTCTACCACCACCGACCGGACCCTGAAACTCCGATCGAAGAAACCATGGGCGCTTTGGATTACGCGGTTCGGTCGGGAAGAGCCCTCTACATTGCTCTGTCCAATTACAACCGAGAGCAAACCGAGGCAGCGCTTGCTGAACTAGACCGGCTTGGGACGCCTTGCCTTATCCATCAACCGAAATACAACATGTTTCACCGGGCTCCCGAAAAGGATCAGCTTCTCGATCTTCTGGAAGAAAAAGGCGTTGGCTGCATCCCCTTCTCTCCCTTGGCTCAAGGGCTTCTCACCAATCGCTATATTGACGAAATCCCGAGTGACTCGCGCATCGCCAAAGGCTCCCAGTTTCTGAGTTCCAATGCGGTGAATGAGGAACTGCGCTTAAAGTTGCGACAGCTAAAAGAAATCGCAGACGCTCGCGGGCAAAGCTTGGCTCAATTCGCCTTGGCCTGGGTCCTTCGCAAATCGAGCATCACCACAGTCTTGATCGGGTGTAGCAAGATTTCGCAAATCGACGATAACCTCCAAGCCCTCAAGAATACGGAGTTTTCAAGCGAAGAAGAAGCGAAGATCGACTCGATTTTAGAGTGAGCTTTTTCCACAGCCGCAGCTCAGTTATCGTTTCACTCTCGCTTGCTACGAAATCGCTTGTTGGGCCGATACTCCCTGCGAGCGCTCTTCTAAGCGCTGGCTCGATGATTGAACTGCGTTCGAAATTCTCGTGGAGACATTCCCTTCACGTCTTTAAACCTCCGATTGAAATTGGAGAGATTGTTAAACCCTGAAGCATAGCAAATCTCCGAAACGCTGTCATTGCTTTGCATGAGCTTCTGGCAAGCCACACCCACTTTCAGCTCGTTGACGTAGGCGCTGAAGGCCCGGCCAGTGTTCTTCCTAAAGAAACGCGAAAAGGACTTGGGGGTCATATGAACTAAGCTCGCGACGTCCTCCAAGCGGATGGATCTGTCGAGGTTCTTTATTATCCAATTCTTAACTCGGTCGATCTTATCAACGTTTTCTTCATTAAGCGAGGGGGAGTAGATCGGGCTGACGAGTGACTTCCTTTCAGACTGGGGCGAGCGGGAAAGTGTATCCAGAATAAGGATAAAGTGGGCGAATCGCTGAACTTCGTTCATGTCCAGCATTTCATGCATCATCCGTTCGACAGTTTGCCTTGCGTTCCCCACAAACTCGAATGAGCAGTGAGTTTCTTCAAGAAACCCGGCGATCCTCGCCATCTCGGGTTTGCCCAAGAGCGATTTACCAAGCGAATCCAAGGAGAATTGAATTACGAGCATGGCGGGATTATTGGGGTCTCCCTCGTCAGGCTCGTTTGCCTGGAAGGCGTGCGGCACATTCGAGCCATTGAGGAGCAGCGTTCCTGGCTTCAATTCGCCGATACAGTCACCGGTGAAATGGTAGCCTGTATTCTTCAGGGTTAGCAAAATATCAATCTCCGGGTGGTAGTGCCATACGGTCCAGATATCCGTATCCGCCTTGAATGAAAACAGCTGAGATTCGAGGGCCGGCATGATCTCTCTCTGGGCTGGCTTTCCTTGATGGGGAGTTTTTCGTTCCATTGTCGTTAGTGCGCTTTTCCTCCGGTTCCGCGGAAACAGTTCAATCGTCAGAGGAAATAGTATCATTAATTGTCCCTACACCAGTGTACGTCCAGACGGATTTTGACTATATTGGAAATTCGATCTGTTCTCACGGTTGATTGCCCCCGATGAATAAACTCCTTCGCGCGAATATCGCTTCCTTCGGTTTGCTTACGGGCGCCTTTGCGGCAGCAGTCCAGGAGCCGAGCTCGGCCGATATCGCATTCTTCGAGTCGAAGATCCGCCCGATTCTGGTTGAGCATTGCTACAAATGCCATGCGGCGGATTCAGAAAAAATCAGAGGTCGCTTTCTTATCGATTCGGCGCCGGCGCTGTTGCGGGGCGGTGAATCGGGACCGGCGATCATACCCGGTAATTCGCGGGAAAGCCGCCTGATTCAAATGGTAAAGCGACATCCGGATTTCGAAGCCATGCCGCCCAAATCAAAACTGAGCCAAGAGGACATTGAGAATCTGGTCGCTTGGATCGACCGGGGAGCCCCTGACCCGCGTTTGAACGAGAGTGTTTCCGCCTCTTCCTTGTCGGACTTCAATCTTGAGGAACGCAAGAAATGGTGGTCGCTCCAACCTATCGTCAATCCAGCGACGCCTCAGGTGAAAAATGACGCTTGGCCCCACAATGATTATGATCGATTCGTATTAGCGAAGTTAGAGGGGAAAGGTTGGGTGCCGGCGGAGGAAGCGGATCGTCGCACTCTTTTACGGCGATTGAGTTTCGATCTAATCGGATTGGCTCCCACTGCTGAGGAACTGGATGCCTTTCTCGCAGACAATTCTCCCGACGCCTACGTCAAGCAAGTTGATCGGCTTTTAGCCTCTCCCCATTTCGGCGAAAAGTGGGCGCGTCACTGGCTCGACTTAGTAAGATACGCGGAAACCAAAGCCTTCGAGCAGGATTATACGATGGCCCACGCTTACCGCTACCGCGACTATGTGATCAACGCCCTAAATGAAGATGTACCTTACAATCAATTCATCCTGGAATCCTTAGCCGGCGATCTGCTTGAGAACCCGCGTATGAATCCTAAAGATGGATACAATGAATCCGTCATGGGTCCAGGGTACATCTACCTTACCGATGGACAGCATGGTCCTCCCGACCTGCACGAGGACGAAGCACGCGTATTCGACGGAATGATTGATGTGACCAGCAAAGCCTTCCTCGGTTCGACTCTGGCTTGCGCGCGCTGTCACGATCACAAATTCGATGCCATTACCGCTGGAGACTACTATTCGTTCTACGGGATGCTTCGCAGTTCGCGTCTCAGTTATACGAATACGGTAGGGCTAGAGCAACAAAAGGCTCCCCTAGAAGAGCTGACGCGTAAGAAGCGTGACCTCAGAAAACTTGCTTTTGATGCGAGTCGGGAGGATGTCGATAATCTCGAACGGTACCTGCAAACGAGTAAGGACTTAGCCGATAGCTCAGCGGTCAAAGAAATCGTTGAGCGTTTCAAGAAAGACATCGAAAACAGCAAACAATTGAAGAACAAAGGACCAAAGGTCCTCGCAGAACGTCTCAGGGTCGTTTCCGACGCCGCTGCAGCTAAACGGAATTTACGAGCGGAGATTTTCAATAAATGGCTCTATCTTGCCAGCTACCCGCCGGCGAGGCACCCCTATCCTGAGCTTGCCCAGCTATTCGACAAAGGCGCGAAGAATCAATCTGTATCTCCGGCATCGCTTAGCGAAACGTTCGCCGCGGTCTCTCGTAATCTGGCTGATTGGGTACCTCAAGGACTCGCTTTTAGAGACACGCCCATGGCGCCCGGAGAGATCATCTATACCGCGCGCGGCGACAGCGCTATTCAGAGCGTGGTGGGCGAAGATCTGCTTGCCGGAAGTCTCTCGGGTCGAGTGACGGGAACCCTTCGATCGCCCGACTTCATCATCGACGGAAAACCCATAGAACTCTACGCGAAAGGAAAGGCAGGTACGATCCGACTGGTCATTCGAAACTACGAGCTAAGCGGTCGCGGACCCACCACCAGTAGCCTCTACAAAGCCGTCAATGGGGGCGCTTGGCAGAAGATCCGTTTCGAGACTTACCTATGGGAAGGAGAACCCGCTTATCTGGAGATCGCTCATAACAACGAATCCAATCATTCGATACACCCACGCAAAGGCCCCTACAACGATTTGAGCGACGACGCTTTCATTTCATTCCGATTCGGCGAAGGATTTGACTGGAATGAGTTCTGGAGCTCCGACCTTACAGGCGCGGAATCCCCCAAAGCCGTTGCTCAAACCGTTCGTGGTATCTGGGCAAGAGGTAGAAAAGGAAACTTGAGTAATGAAGAGGCGGATCTACTTGGAGCTTTCTTC
>JBCCZW010000294.1:0-5893 GCA_039186805.1 Verrucomicrobiota bacterium | reverse complement strand
GCCCTTTAGGTAATTACCCAACGAGGGCCCAAACTCCTCCCAGCAGCGACCCTATTTCATGAAGTCAAACGTCATTCAAGTTTCCGTAAAAGGCGTAATGCCAACAGTTAACGGCTGCGCAATCTTCCTCGGAAACGATGATAAGACCTTCGTAATTTACGTCGATCACAGTGTAGGCAACGCCATCTCCATGGCCCTAAACGGCGTCAAAAAAGAACGTCCCCTCACGCATGACCTGATGGCCAGCATGCTGCTCGGCCTCGAGGCCAAAATTTCCCGCGTCGTCATCAACGATGTTCAAGAGAGCACTTTCTTCGCTCGGCTCTTCCTGGAGATGAAAAACGAAGTCGCCACCAAGATCATAGAACTCGATGCCCGCCCCAGCGACTCCATCGTCCTCTCCCTCCAAACTAACTGCCCCATCTACGCTTCCGAACACGTCTTCAATTCCACCGAAGACATGACCCCCATTCTCGAACGCGTCCTCAAGCAGCAAAGCGAAGAAGGCAAGTAGCGCCCCGCTCCAGGCGCCAGAGATCAGAGGTCCGACGTCAGAGATCGGATTCCTAAAGGAGGTTGGACTTCAGTCCGACCAATCATAGCCCATCATCAAGGAGCGGCCGCTTCCAGCTGCCGACCCACAAAGCCCATCATCACCTGACCTCCGACCTCGGATATCAGACTTCCGCCTCAAAAGTAGCATCGGACGTGAGTCCGATGAAAAAACTGCCCCCTGTCCCCCGTCTCCTGATCCCTGCAAAAATCTTGCCCCTTCCATAAAACCGCGTCTTTTTCCCCAATCCATGACGCCCAACCCAACATCGGCCGCTACTCGCCAGCTTCCGGAGCTCATCATCCCCGGGCAGCATATCACGGCCCTAGCTCCCATGCAGGACGTCACCAATCTTCCCTTAATGACGGTCGTCTCCGAAATTGGGAGCCCCGACTACTTCTTCACCGAATACTTCCGCGTCCACGTCCAATCCCGACTCGAAAAACACATTCTCTCCGCCATAACTGAAAACGAAACCGGCCGACCCGTTTTCGCCCAAATGATTGGCGAAGACGTATTTCACCTCACCCGCGCCACCAAAGACCTCCTTCAGCACGAAGTCGCCGGCGTCGATCTCAACATGGGCTGCCCCGCCCCCACCGTCTACAAAAAGCACTGCGGCGGCGGCCTCCTCCGCGACCCGCAAAAAGTCGATCAAATCCTCGGAGCCCTCCGCGAAACCATCCCTGGCCTCTTCACCGTCAAGATGCGTATCGGTTTCGAGGATACATCTAACTTCGAACCGATTCTCAAACTAATCAACAAGCACCAGGTTGACCTACTCTCTCTCCACGGACGCACCGTCAAAGGCATGTACCGATCAGCCGTTGACTACGACTGTATCAAGCGAGCCAAAGAGATCGTCAATTGTCCCCTCCTTGCCAACGGCGACGTCACCTCCGCCAAACGCTCCCGCGAAATTCTAGACCACACCAAAGCCGACGGCGTCATGATTGGCCGCCATGCCATCCGCAATCCGTGGATCTTCAAGCAAATTCGAGAATACGAATCCACCGGCAACGTCACTCCCACTCCTTTGTCGGAAGTATTCAACTACATTCGCCGACTCTATCAAGCAATCGCCAAGCCCCATATTCCCGAAAAGGCTCACGTCAACAAAACGAAGAAATTTCTCAACTTCATCGGTCAAGGCGTAGACCCCGAGGGCCAGTTCCTTTACAAAGTCCGACGCGCCCAAGACGAGCAAACCCTCTTCTCTATCTGCGAAGAATTCCTCTTGAATCCAGAAACTGAATACTTCTCCGAAGAACCCCACCCCGGCCTAAAAGCCCGCCCAACCAGGGAGTGATTGAGACCCACGAATCTCGCAAATGAACTCGAATCTAGTTTTCGGATTCGTGAAGATTAGTGAGATTCGTGGGCAAAAACTCTACTCAATCCCCAAGATCGACCGACCCGCTGGCGAAATCATTTGCGGATTCCAAACCGGATCCCAAACGATCTCCACCTCAGCAGACTCCACCTCTTCAATCTGCAGAATATTCGCCTTTGCATCATCCGCGATTACCGGACCCATCCCGCAACCCTGCGCCGTTAAAGTCATTTTGACGAAAATCGCCTTCTTTCCCGTATCCAATTCCTCGACACGCATATCGTAAACCAGACCCAAATCGACGATATTTACGGGGATCTCCGGATCGAAACAACGCTTCATCGCCTCCCAAACCATTTCCTCAGAGAATTCGCCTTCATGAGCTGAATCCGATTCCTCAAGACTAAGATCCTTAACCGCATCTGCATCTTCCTTAGCGATCCGAAATAAGCCGCTATCCACCCGAACCGTTACATTGCCGCCAAGCGTCTGCGTCACATAAACAGGCGTCCCTGCCGCCAAAACCGATTCAGTCCCCGCCGGGATTGCCGTCACGTTTGTCTCTCTCAAAAGCTCTGTCTCCATTATGAGTTCGTTTTAACCACAAAACCCACAACAGGCTCAAGAGCTAATTAAAAACGAGAGCCACACATCGACACCGCCTTACGCCAAGGTTCTGAGAGCAATACCTTCACAATTACGTCTTAATTCTAAACCGTAAATTCGTCTAAGCAATCCGGAACAGAAATCGGCAGAGCCAAAAAGCATCAGTGTAAATCTGTGCCCATCTGTGGTTTAAAAGAAACAGAACCGAGTCTCCTTAGCCCGATATCCTACTCCACGTCCAAACGATAAGGCATCACTGCATAGATTCCGCGGGGATCATTGTATCCAGAAAGCGAATCCAAAACTTCCATTCCTTTCTGAACCGCGCCCAAGGCCGCCGCTCCCTTCGCGCCCATTTCCCGAGCGCTCAAATCTTCCAATAATTCCTGCAAGAAATCCTTCGCCTTCGGATAGCCCTTCACTCGAGTCACGTCATCCATATCCGCCAACATCGCCGCATGAGCTATCGCGTCATTCAATCCGCCGATCTCATCGACCAAGCCTAATTCCAAGGCATCCTCGCCCGACCAGACACGTCCTTCCGCGATCCCGGCAATAAACTCCCGGTCCTTGCTCCGCCCATCCGAAACTTTGTCCAAGAAATCTCCATACGTTTGATCGACCCAAGCCTGGATGATCCCCATCTCCTCTTCCGTCTTCGGTCGCGCGATGGTCATTGCGTCCGCAAACTTCGAAGTCTTCACCGTATCAAAAGTGAATCCATGCTTACTCGCGATCTCTTCGATATTCAAAAACATCCCGATCACCCCAATGGATCCGGTAATCGTCGTCTCCTCCGCATAGATCTTATCCGAGTATGCAGAAATCCAATACCCGCCCGAAGCTGCCAAACCTCCCATAGAAACAACCACCGGTTTGCCCGCAGCTCGCATTTCACGAACCTCCTTTTGAATCACCTCGCTCGCCAGCGCGCTGCCCCCAGGACTATTCACCCGCAAAACTACCGCCTTAACGCTCTCATCGAAACGCAGTTTCCGCAGCTCGCGCGCGATTCCGTCTCCACCGACCTGACCGCCGCCTCCTTCGCCATTCACGATATCGCCTTCCGCGTAAACCACCGCGATATGCTCGCCAGTCCCCAAATAGCCGCCGCCTTTCAAGCGCGCGTAATTCGACATCGTAGTCGTATCCACACTCGGTTCATCCGCAGCGGCTCCCGTCAACGCCTTCAACTTAGCGATCACATCGCCTTCGTAAAGGAGCTCATCGACCAGCCCTGCCTCGACCGCAACGTCCGCCGAAATGAGCCCCTCCTCATCCATCACCTTCTGGATTTCGTCCGTCGATCTTTCCGACTTATCAGCCAATGCGTCTAGATACTCGTCCCAAAGATCGCCAATCAAAGCCTCCGTCGCCTCACGCGCCGGCTCGCTCATCTTCTCTAAAACGAATGGCTCTGCCGCAGACTTGTACTCGCCCGCCTTTGTCACCTGTACGCCAATACCGTATTTCTTGAAGAAGCCCGCAAAAAAGATCGGCTGCGACGCCATCCCCGAACTTGCGAAAATCCCGTCCGGATTCATATAAACTTCATCAGCTACGGATGCCACATACAAGTCCCGAGAAGTTGGATACACAAGGTAAGCAATCACCGGTTTCCCCGACTCCTGAAATTTCTCAAGGGCTCCTCTCACTTCTTTCAAACTCGCGAAGCTCGAAGCATAAGCAGCGGTCGAAAACGAACCCTTCAAGTAAATGCCTTTAATCCGGTCATCATCCGCCGCGGCTTCGATAGCATTCACCAGATTGTATAGCGAAAAATTCTCCGGACCTTTTGCTCCCAAAGCCTCGTTGATCAACTGCTCCTGCGTCTGGCTCACTGGCGAGTCCTGAACCCGAGCCGACATATTGAAATACAGGATGCTATTATCCTCAACCGACGCGGGCGGTTGAGACATGTTCTGCGCCGAAGAGATCAGCACGCCCAAGAACACGAAAAAAACGAGCCCTCCCCCAATCACTGCAATCGCCATCGCCGTCAGCGAAGCGAAAAACATCTTAAAGAATTCCTTCATAAGTCCCCCAAAACAAACCAGAAACCACCCCTCCTCAAGCTCTAAGCATCCTCGGCAGGCAGGAAGCTCGCTAGTGAGCGATCTCTAACAATCCTTTAACAAGTAGCATCGAGCGTGAGCTCGATGAAAACTACTGTTATTAACTTTCTCATCCGATCGATGGGAAGCTCTCGATATCGCTTTCAGCAAGAGCGCCCACCCTCAGCGCTTCCCACACCGTCGGAAGCCCCTCCAATCGCCTCTTCCAACACGCCCTTCGCTTTCGGCCAAGCCAGCAACGCCTCCGTCACCATCCAAACCTCCAGTGCAATCGTCGTCAGACCGATAACAATCAACGTCCAATTCTTATTCTCCGCCGCCAACCAACTCGTCTCCATACCCACCCCTTGCACGAACATCTGATGCGCCAGACCCCAAGCCGGCATAATCAACATGAAGACCGTCGGAATCACGATAAACCAAACTGGAATCCGGCGACGCCACATCCAAAACGCGATCACCAAAAATGCCAATCCGCCTAGCAACTGATTCGTAGCTCCAAACATAGGCCACAAAATCAAACCTCCGCGGCCGACATTCGCCCATCCCCACTCAGCGCCCGAAGGAGGAATCGCCGCCATCAAAAACGCTGTCGCCACCGCAAAAATCGTCGCTCCATGCCGGTTGGTCAGCCAAGAAAACGGATTCGCTCCCATCACGATTTTTCCCCCGCGATCAGGCTGAACGAAAGTCCCCGCCAGCTCCTGAATCACATAGCGCTGCAAACGGCAGGCGCTGTCCAAAGTCGTCGCCGCAAAGGACGCCACAAACACGCCCATCAAGGCGACTGAAAACCCCGCCGGCAAACCGATCGCTTTAAGAAAATTCGCAGAACCATCGACAAAAGCTCCCACCTTCGCTCCCAAGCCGCCCGCGGCCGCCCAAGATCCATAACGCGACTCAAATGCATCCGCTCCCATCAGTACCGCTCCATCGGCCCCTTTTATGCCTAGTCCCAATCCCGCCACGCAGGCCAGAATCACCAAGGTTGCCAAGAAACCCTCCGTCAACATCGAGCCGTATCCAACAAACTGAGCATCCGTCTCGCACTTAAGCTGCTTACTGGAGGTACCGCTCGATACCAAGCAATGAAATCCGCTGATCGCCCCGCAAGCGATCGTGATGAACAAAAAGGGAAACAAAACAGGAGCCCCCACATCGCTCATCTGGAACGCCGGGGCCGCCATTTCCAACGCCGGGCGGCCCTCCACGCCTTCAACCGGAGCTCCTCCCACAAAGCCCGCTACCAGCAAACCTAAAACCACAAGCGCCAAAGCGGACAGCAGCTGCAAACTATTGATAAAGTCCCGCGGCTGCAGCAAAGTC
>JBCCZW010000293.1:0-5924 GCA_039186805.1 Verrucomicrobiota bacterium | reverse complement strand
GTCATCGAAGACCAATTCGGAAAGACTCCAGCCATTCGAGAAATAGGCTTCATCGTGGATAACATATACAGCATCGACGAGGACAAGCGGAACATAGCGAAAAGAAATCATCAAATCAACGAACGTCTCCAGGTTATCAAGGTGATGAAAGATTCTATCGCTCACGAAGCGGGTCTGCAGCCGGGAGACAAGCTGCTTCAAATCAACGATGTTTACATCCCTAAAACAGCAGACGCCATCGACTTCATCGCGCTCAAGATAGTCCCGCATCTTGATCCGAAAGAGAATATCTCTTTCTTGATTATTCGAGGGCGCCACGCGATCCAGCTTGAGACTAAAGAAGGCTAGAGATCTTGCAACCAAAGCTTCATCAAGCCGAGCCCACCAAGCTCGGCTTTTTCATGCGCTGAAAGCACAGCCCACTTCGAAAATTCGGGTGTTTACACGACTTCTCATTCACCTAAGGTCACCCACCAATCGCGACACTCTCCCAAATGCCAGACCTTCGAAACGAAATCATCTTCGTCTGCACCGCAAACACTTGCCGCAGTCCAATGGCCGCCGCGCTCTTCCGACACGCTCTGCAAGCCGAAGAAGAACCCTACAGGTCTCTTGTAGTCAGTTCAGCTGGCGTATCCGCTTATGGAGGACAAGACGCCTCCGCCAACTCAGTAGCCGCTCTGAAAAAAGTCGGGATCGATATATCTGGTCACCAAAGTCAAGCGATCACGCAACAGCAGGTCGATCAGTCCCTGGCCTTTTTCTGCATGACCGACACTCATCTTGCGATGCTCACCTATCGAATCGATCCTCCTCCCGCCAACGCCTTCCTAATGCGTCAATTCATGCCAGAAGGATCTGATCCTGAGATCCCTGACCCATTCGGCATGAGCCTCATCCACTATGAATCCTGTCGCGATTCCATGGTAGAAGCGATCCCCTCCCTGGTCCAAGCGACCAAGGAAATCTACTACCATATCAACAAAACGGATACAGAAGAAGCAGGCGCTTAAATCAAATGTAGCATCGGACATTATTCCTATGAATGAGAGCCCGA
Source organism: Verrucomicrobiota bacterium (assembly GCA_039186805.1). Taxonomy (GTDB): domain Bacteria; phylum Verrucomicrobiota; class Verrucomicrobiia; order Opitutales; family Opitutaceae; genus JBCCZW01. Next base: position 4,867 of record JBCCZW010000293.1, on the reverse strand, counting down.
ATCACACCGACTCCCTCAGCTACTCTCTCTTATGAACTTCATCCTTCTCTTCCTCAAGGGCATCGCTATGGGAGCAGCCAACGTCATTCCAGGAGTTTCCGGCGGTACCATCGCCTTCGTTACAGGTATTTACGAGGACTTTATAGACGCTCTCAAATCCTTCGATGCCAAAGCCCTTAAACTCGCTCTCTCATTCAAGGTCCGCGAACTGCTCGCCCATATCAGGTTCAGCTTCCTCTTTCCCCTATTTCTCGGAGTCCTCATAAGCCTCGTATCCCTAGGAAAACTCTTCGACTGGCTCTTCATCGATCACCCTATGCTCACCTGGGCCTTCTTCTTCGGCCTCATTCTCGCCTCGGTTTACTATGTATCCAAAAATATAAAACGATGGAATAGCGCTTCCCTAATTTCATTTGTCATAGGGGTCTCCGCCGCCAGCTCCCTCGCCTTTCTAAAGCCAGCCGAAGAGAACGATTCATTCATCTACCTCGCGCTTTGCGGAATCGTAGCGATCTGCAGCATGATCCTCCCCGGGCTCTCCGGGTCATTCGTCCTCATCTTAATGGGCAACTATCAACTACTGGTCCTCCAAACGATTCCCAACACGATCGACGCCCTGCGATCCTTCGATTTCCCCGCATTCTTAGGAAACCTTAAAACGCTCCTGCCCTTCGCCGTTGGAGCCGGCTTCGGCTTCATTACGCTTTCCCACGTAATCTCCTTCCTCCTCAAGAGAGCCCACGACGCGACCCTGAGCGTGCTCACCGGTTTCATCCTTGGCTCCCTCATCATTATCTGGCCCTGGAAAAACGAAACCTACCTCCAAAACGAGACCGGAGAGTTCATCCTCAAAGAAGGCGAGAAAATCGTCCAAGGCTACCAATGGTTCTCCCCCAGCTTCACCGAAACCAGCACCTATCTCGGACTCGGACTCATTCTAGCGGGCATCATATCCGTCGCCCTCCTAGAACGCACCGCCCAAAAGTAACCGTCGAACCCAACGCAACCCCGCAACCTCAAAAGGAGGTTGGACTTTAGTCCGACCCCCACTGCCCACCCTCCAAAAGCCCTTCTCCGCCTTACCCCTTCACCAACTCCAAGAACTCAGCGACTTCCCAAGCGCTCTTGTCGGACCTCAAAACGATTTTCCCATCCGGACCTATCAAGGTCGTAGCCAACGAATGGATATAGTCGCCACCCTCCGGCTTCTCGACCGAGGTTACGCCCAAGGCATCCAGAAGTCCCCTTACCGCAGCCTTGGGACCTGTAGCGAATCGAAAGTTGTCGCCATCAATTGAATACAAATCCCCATACTCCTTAAGGACGCCCGGAGTGTCGTAAAGCGGATCCATCGTCACCGACACGAAAAACAGATTGTCTACACCCTCCTCCTTGGCCTGCCGCTGCATACGAGCCATCTTGCTCGTGGAAAGTGGACACATTTTCGCGTCCTTGCAGCGGGTAAAAATAAAATTCATCATGACGAACTTACCGCGTAGCTCCCGACCATCGATTAACTGCCCAAACTGGTCATACAGAGCGATCTCCGGAGCTTCGTCGCCCTCCGCCAAGTAACGACCGGATCCCATTTCCTTCTGCCGCTTGGCCTGAGCCTCCGTCGCTTTGCGAATAGATTTCTCTGCGTCCGAATCGCCAAGAGGCCATATTTTTTTCAAAACGAACTCACCATTCTCGCCGCGCGTCAATCGCGCTCGGATTCTCATACCTGGTTCGAAGATCTCCAGATCCCCGCGACGCGCTACGAAATCCATCGTCATGGCAGGCATAAAATCGGGAATATCGTCATGAGCCACTTTCAGTATTCCTTCAGTAGCTCTTACTTCCACTATTTCTCCCGTTAATGGATGACCTTCGGTGTCCTCATCTACTTGACTTTCCACCGGCCCGCCGCAACCCAACAACGCGGCAAAAAACGCCGCCAGCCCGATCCAAATCGGAAGCTGAACAACAGTTGCTCCGAGAATTCCATTTTCGCCAAACCGTCTCATACTTGAGATCACTGCTATCTCTGCTTTCATTAACGGCAAGAAGACAATGATGCAAGATTCGCCAATGTTTCCCAAAACCGCCTACAAACCTGTTCTATTTTGGTTCAGCTTTATTTCGATGATCTGGTGCGTCCTTCTGCTGAGCTTCGGCGGCATCACCACTAGCTTACGCGCCGGTATGGTCTTTCTCGACTGGCCCCTCTCCAACGGCTCCGTCAACCCCGAAGGTTGGCTGCAAGACGATCATATGCTCGCTGAACACGGACATCGTCTCCTCGCGACCGGAATGGGCATTCTTTCGATCGTCATGGCAATCCTCAGCTTTGGCCAAAAAGCGGGAGCGAATCTTAAGAAAATGTCGCTTTGGCTGATCGCGCTTGTCGTGATCCAAGGCATAGCGGGCGGACTTCGGGTCAAACTCGACACGCTAAACCTCGACATCGACCACAATCTCTACGCCGAATCCTTCGCCGTACTGCACGCCACCCTCGGCCAACTCACCTTCTGCTTCCTAGTTGCTTACGTAATCGCCTCATCAAAATCTTGGATCGAACGCCAGGCTGGCTTCGAAGCCATACCCGCCCGCAGCGTCCAAGTCTGGGGCCTCATCGCCGTCTCCAGCATCATCGTTCAGCTCGTCATCGGCGCTGTCGTCCGCCACTCCCATGCCTGGTCCGCCATCATGACCTTTCCCCACAGCCACCCTTCAGGCGCATGGATTCCGCCCGCATTCGACTTCAAAGTGGCCGTCCACTTCGCGCACCGCGTATTCGCGATTGTCGTGACCGCTGCCATTATCACCTACGCCGTGAAAGTCTGGAAAGACGCTGCCTCAAAGCGAGCCCTCAACAAGTCGGCCATTACCATGGTCGCTCTGCTGATTCTCCAAATCGCCCTCGGCGCCTGGACGGTCCTAAGCGTACGTCACCCGCACATCACTACTTTCCACATGCTCAACGGAGCTTTCCTTCTAGCAGTCGCCTGGATGATGACTTACCGCAGCTACTATTTTAAGCTTTCCAAACAGAAGCCATCCGCCAAGGTAGCCGCTTCTCTCACCGAAGCGATAAGGCAATAAGCAACCAAGCATGAGTTCCAATCCCGAAAAACTTGCCCATGCCAACGACCTCGAACGCTCCGAGGAACCCCAACCAGAATACTCTTCGAGGACGAGCGTCTGGACCGGCTACTACGAGCTAACGAAGCCGCGCCTCAGTTTTCTGTCAGTCATCACCGCGATCATTGGGTACTTCGCTGCTCAACCCGGCCGCGATCTCCCACTGTTCTTCCTTTTCTGCATCGGAACCGCGCTTAGCGCCGCAGGCTGCGCCACTATCAACCAATGGCTCGAGCGACGCGAAGACGGGATAATGGAACGCACCCGCGACCGTCCCATTCCCACCGGACTCGTTTCTCCCGCTAAAGCTTTGATATTCGGGATCCTCCTTTCCGTCATCGGAACCTCCATACTTTGGTTCGGCGTGAATCCCCTAACAGCCTACCTCGGAGCGGCGACTATAATCAGCTACGTAGCCATCTACACGCCGATGAAAAAGCGAACCCGCTGGAACACCGAAGTCGGCGCCATCTCAGGTTCGCTCCCCCCTCTCATGGGATGGGCCGCTGCCGAAAACGCCATAGGTCCCCTCGGCTGGATCCTCTTCGGCATCCTCGCCATCTGGCAAATTCCTCATTTCATGGCGATCTCCTGGATGTACCGAGACGATTACGCCCGAGCCGACTTCGTCATGCTCTCAACTATCGACGAAACCGGCGATCGCGTCGCCCGCTGGTCCACCATTAACGCCTTCATCCTATTCGGGCTCAGCCTAACGCCCTCGATTTTTGGATATACAGGTTGGTTCTACACCGCTTTCGCCGCTATCTTCGGAGCTTGGCTCCTTCAACGCAGCCTGGCTTTCCAACAAAAAAACCAGGAAGAAGAACGCTACCAAGCCGCCCGCAAACTCTTCTTTAATTCCATCTTCTACCTCCCCGCCGTCCTTTTCAGCCTAGCAATCGACCGCTGGATACTTTCGTAGGTTGTATTGATCGGTAGGGAGGACTGGCTCGACCCTCCATTGTGTCTAATATCAAATCTCCATGGAAATAAACGACATACCAGCCCTCAACGCTGCGCTAAACGGAGTCGCCACCCTCCTACTCCTAATCGGTTTCGCTCTGATCAAAACGGGCAACGAGACAGCCCACAGGAAGGTCATGACCTCCGCGCTCGCCGTTTCCGTCCTGTTTCTCATAGGCTACCTCTACCACAAGTACTTGCTAGGCAGCGCCCACACCACAATCGGAGCCGAAGGATTCATCTATTGGGCCTATATCATCATGCTAGCGACCCACATCATCCTAGCCATGTTCATAGTCCCCCTCGTCCTTCGCACCTTCTACCTAGCGATCAAAGGCAAATACGATCTTCACAAAAAATGGGCCAAGTGGACCTACCCAATTTGGCTCTACGTTTCCGTAACCGGCGTCCTCGTCTACTTCTGCCTCTACCAATGGTGGCCCAGCGCCGCAACCCTATCGGGCAAATCCTGAAAGAGTCTTCCCGCGCTAGGATTGCTAGTTCCACGTTTTGAGGCCTCGAGCGAGGATTTCGAAGCAAACCGCCCAAAGAGCCAGTTAGCTCATCCGCTTCCTGAAGTTGAAGGCCGCAAAGGTCGTCATAAAATCAATCCAGTCCCCCCAAGGCCCCGAGGGATGCCGTAGCCCAGAAAGCAAGGAAAACTCCTCTTCGCCTCGAAAATTCTGACCGAAAGCCTCCTCCCAATCTTAACAGTCATTCATCTTGATATCGGCTGGTCCTGAAATCGAGTTCTAGAACTGCCGACGGAAACATC
>JBCCZW010000292.1:0-5954 GCA_039186805.1 Verrucomicrobiota bacterium | reverse complement strand
TTCGAAGTGAAAATCCAGATCCTTTTCGTGAGCTCTGATGGCAAGGAGTTCTGCAAGGTCTTCGCAGAGATCCCTAAAATTGAGGGGAGCGCGTTCGATCTCGATCTTATTGGCTTCGATCTTAGAGATATCGAGCAGGTCGTTGATGAGGACGAGCATGGTCTCGGCCGAGTGATCTATGGTCTCCGAGTAGTGTCGAATCTCATCAGAGACCGAGCTCTGGAGAATGAGTTGATTCATGCCGACGATACCGTTCATGGGCGTGCGGATTTCGTGGCTCATACTGGCGAGGAATTCGGATTTCGCTTTGCTGGCGTTTTCAGCCTTCTGCTTAGCCTCAAGAGCCTCGAGGCGCGATTGTTCGAGATCGGCCGTGCGGAGCTTCACCTCTCTTTCGAGAAGCTCGTTTCGCGTCCTGAGAGAATTCGAGCGTCGCCAAATAATGAATACGGACAATCCGAATATGGCGAGGGCGGCGGGAATTCGAAATGCATTTGTGGATAAGATTGGAGGGCGAATCGAGAAACTGAATACGTCTGAATCATTGGTAATTCCGGCGGTCTTACTTCGCGCTCTGACTTCGATATCGTAGTTGCCGGGAGGCAGGCCGTAGAAGGGGATTCGCATGTTTTCAGGCGCGGCTATCCAGTCTGACGATTGGCCGAGAAGGCGGTATTCGAAGTCTTTGCCGGCCGTTTCTAAAGGATAGGCGGCCGCAAACTCGAATGCGAGGTGGTTTTGATCGTGCTTCAGCTCTAGAGGCGACAGCTCATCTTTTCCTCTTCTCTCCACTTCTATTCCGTTTAGCTCCACCCTAGTGATACGGGCTTTTGTCGTTTGGGTGGGGTTGTGCGGAGGTTTCGTTTGAAATAGGTTGAGCCCATGTTGTCCCGCGATCGCGATCTGATCGTCGGGTAAAGAAAGCATGGAGTATGAGTTGAAGTTCGCGGCATGGAATCCGTCTGCCTCATCGAAGAAGCTTAAGTCGTTCCGTTGGGGGTCGAATCGGAGAATGTCTCCGTGGGTCGAAGCCCAGATGGCTCCCGACTGGTCTTTGACGATGTTGGTTAGAGCGTAGTTGATTTTAGGGTACGAAGTGAATGCTTCCGTCTTTATGTCGAAAGAGCAGAGGCCATTCTTGGTGCCAATCCAAAGAATTCCGTCATCCTTGAGAAAGGATACGCCTTGTCGGCTGTCGAGGTACTCAGGAAGCGTTTCGAAAGGGTACCATTTGGTGATCGATCTCTTCTCGTAGTCGTAGTAGCCGAAGCCTTGGCGGTGCGAAATTACCCATGCGTTTTCTTGGTCGTCGACAGCGAGAGCGACCGCTGATTTGTTGTCGTCTTGCAAGGGGGTCAGCGAAATTCTTTCGTCGGTTCTTAGATCGTAAACGTATCTTGCGGGGGCGAGCACCCAGATGCGGCCGAGCGAATCGACTTGTAGGCGACCGGCGAATCCCACTGAAGCTCTCGCGTTTTTTGCCGCGACGAGGATGCGTGATTCGTTTGTATCCGGATTCCATTTGATGAGGTCGAAGTTGCTGAAGATGAGAACGAGATCGCCATCGGGCGCGACGTCGAATGAGACTAGCCAGCGCTGGTGGAGCGGGTTGCCTGGTTCCTCCGGGTCGAGTACGAGCTTGGCTCGGTCGGCGTTTAATTCGTAAAGGGCAAGGCCCTCCGTGGGATCGCTCATCCAGATGGCGTTTCTGGTTTCGTCGTAGGCGACTGACGATATGGCGTTGAACGGGAGATTCGAGGATTCGCTTTCGTGATGTCTGAGGTAGCGAACGGGCAGTTGTTGAGGGTCTCTGTGCCAGACGCCGTTTTCGAATGTGCCTACTAGGATATGGCCGGAGGCGGTTTCGATAATTTCGCGAATCGAGGTTGAGGGAGGACCTTCGAGTTCGTCTCCCTCGTATCGATGATGAGTGAAGGTTTTCTTGCTGTCAGGTTGTTTTGAATACAGACCATGAGTAGTCGATCCGACCCATAGAACGCCGTTAGAATCTTCCATAATGTCGCGAATCAATGGCCTTTCTGGGGCGAAGAAATCGCGAGAATCAATTTGGCAGTTGATTCTAGCTCCCTCTGCATCAAATCCCAAAAGACCGTTGAAGGTGCCGAGCCAGAGGTTTGATTTGGTGTCTTTGTAGATTGTTCGAATTCCTAGGTTCGAGAGCGATTCCCCATTCAATTGATAGTCTTCGTTGGGGGAGACCTTTGCGGCTTGGACATCGAGTTCCCACAAGCCGCTGCGGCTACTGAGGAGAAGGTGTCCTGGACGTTCCTCAAGCATCCCAGTGACGAAGGGGAATTCCGTTTCCTCGCGGCTGATGAAGTTTTCGAGGCTCCGGTTGTTGGCGTCGATTATCGCTAAGCCACTTCTGTAGGAGGCGACGAGTTTGCCTCGCGAGGTTTCGAAAAGGGCGCGACCGCTCCTCACTAGGTTTTTGCTATTGGGCCCTAGGATTGGGATCTCATGGAGATTTTTTTGACCCTGGGGAATGTAGAAGAGTGAATCCTGGGAGGAGACCCAGAGGGTTCCGTCCGATGAGGCGAAAAGGGCTTCGATGAAGTTTGACTGATAGCGTTCTTGAGCGTATTCGTTGGGGCGAATGGTTTCGAATCGAGCGCCGTCGAATCGGGATAATCCGTTAGAGGTGCCAATCCATATATAGTCATCCTTGTCTTGGACGATTGCGTTGATGCGAGAGGAGGGAAGATCGCCGCGTTGATTGAGTTTCGCGAAGCGGACGATTTCTTTGGAAAGGTTGAGGTCCGATTCGGCGAAAGACTGTGTTCCGCTTAGGAGCAGAAGATACACGAAAAGGCGCCAGCAGATTGAGCATCGCGTTGGGTGGGTCGCGCTTTTCATATGAGTTTGTTGGGAAATGAGCGGATGAGCTCTAGAAGTGAGAATTGTAGCGGAGCGAGTGTAAATCGCCTAGGGATTGTCCGCGATTGGGGCTTATTAAATGACTATTTTAAACCGGTGAGACTAGAATCTCCCGAGAGTCTCGCTACTCGCTCATTTGGATGGGCATGAGCATGGAGACGTAAACGGGAATTCCTTCCACCTGTATGGGCTGATATTTCAAATTGGCGACGGCGCGGAGAGCGGCTTGGTTGAAGCCTGTGGTGGAGGCGTTGGTGACGCGCGGGTTGTGGACGAGGCCGTCGGGAGCGATGATGAATTCGATGGATAGGGAGGCGGACTTGCCTGTTTCTCGAAATTCCTCGGGGTAGAAATCGACGAAGGCAGGTACGAAGCTAGGCAGCGGAGCGCGGTCCAGCTCGGAAGAGGGGATAACGGGTACTTCGATTTTCTTAAAGACCTCGCGACCTAACTCGATGTTGAGTTTGTGTTCGAAGGAGATTGAGAACTTAAACGGGATCTTAGCTCGGATTTCGATGGGAACGCCGTTTTTGGTAGCGGGTTCGAAGATCCACTCCGAGGCGGCAAGGAGAGCGGCGAGGCCGAACTCTTCATGGGTGGCGGAATCGACGATCGGATCGACTACGCTGCCGAAGAGATCGATGGTTACGATGACTAAGGCTTCCCCCTCGACCCCTTGGACGAAAAGCTCTTCGGGGTGCTTGGGATTGACTTTGTAGATGGCCTTAGGCGGATCGATGGTCTCGGTGTCCAGGCTTTGCGCGTACAAGAAACCGGCCAGCGTTATCGCTGTAACGAGAGTAATGATGTGTTTGAAGCGGATCATTTTCCAAGCATGAGCCCCCTGCCGAAGCTGGGTATCTAGGTATACTTCGTCATGAATCGCAAAAAATTGAGTAGAATTCTCTATTCGGCGGTTTTGGGTGGTTTGCTTGGGATTTAGGGCGCTTCTGCCCACAAGCGCTTGAGGGTAAAGAAGAGTTCTCGCGGCTGGATTTTGTTGAGCCCGGAGTTGTCATCAATCACTGCGAAAATGCCCCACCATTCTTCATTCAGCATTTTGTCCGGGTAACCTCCATTGGGGATGCCGCCAGGATCTTGAACGGAAGCCGAGCCCTTCGATTTCCACCATTCGTCGCCGAACTCGAAGATGCAACCTCCGCTGCAAATCGCTTTCTGCCGCTCCATTTCGATTATCATTTTCCCGACGATCTCCGCGACGAATTTGCCGTTCTCCGGGTAGGGCGCTTGAGCGTTGCTGTCGAAGGCGTCCAAACCGAACTCGGTTACGAGAAGCGGTTTCTCGCTGACGGCAGCGTATTCTTCGTAGAAGTTTCCAAGAGTGAGGCCACGGTAAACCTGGATGCTCCAGGCATCGATATGGCTCATTGCTTGGTCGAAACGGTCGACTTGGGCTAAGGCGTCGGTGATGGCGACGGAAACTAAGCGATCTGGAGCCTCAGTCTTAAGAGCTTTAGCGACTTGATTGATTGCTTTCCAGAAGGAGGGTTTTTCTCCGTTCCCATAGTAGGCGTTCGTTTCGTTGCTGATGAGGTAGCCTAAGACGGCCGGGTGGTTGCCTACGTTTTGGGCGATCTTCACGTACCGATCGGCGATCGCGTCGACTTGGGAGGAGTCCTGCCAGTCGGTTTCAGGATCGATCCAGAGATTGAGAAGGACCCTGATGGGGCGCTCGCCGTCATTGAAGAGCGTATCCAAGAAGTGGTTATGGCCTTTGGTCGAATCCCATCCGTATATGCGAACGACATTGGCGCCCATATCACGCATTTGAACGATATCCCGTTCGTAGAGCTTTCGATAGTCAGAAGTGAAGTAGTCGCCGTAGGGAGGGTCTTGCGAAGCGTCTTCTCCGATCGGCGTGGGTTGGTAGCACACGCCCCTCACGAAGAATTCCTCGCCGTTTACCAGGAGTTTTCGTCCTGAAAACGAGACTTTGAGATTCGGACCTTGCGGCGGGGCTTGGTTTTCGATGTTGCGGGCGAGAGGAGCCGGGAGGATGGCTGAGATCAAGGCGGATTCGTCGCCTGCGAACGTTTTTGTAATGGGCGAACCATCACGAGAGAGACCGTCGAATAGTCCGGCATCGACCGCCTCCCACAGAGCGTATTTCGCTTGGCCTTGAAGGTTTATGAGGCCGAAGTGGTTTTCGGAGCCGCGTGGAGAAGTAGGATCTTTCCATCTTTCGTCGAAGGCTTCGAAATAGAAGCAGGACATTCCCTCGGACTCAGTCCATTCGCGCATCGCATCGTAGTAGAGCTTTCCTTTGTATTCGTCGGCGGCTTGGGAACCGGTGGCTCCGTAGAGTTCTGCGGCGATGCTAGCCCAACCGGTTTCTCCGATATGAATCGGTTTGTCGATCCCGAGACTCTTTATATAGTCCGCTGTCTGCTGGTATTGAGATTTTGCGTACGCGACCGCTCGTTGGATAGAAGCCTCGGCTCTCGCCTTTATGGACAGAGAGGCTTCTTCATCGGGCGCTCCCCAAAAATCCGAACGGTAGTGGCTGTCGTGGAACGGGTAGGTGTGAAGCGAAATGAAATCGACCGCTCTGATGAGTTTCTCCAGCGCGTCAGAATGATAGGCTTTCGCGCCGCCACCCCAAGATTCGTAGTTGTCGGAACTGGTAATCCAGAGATTCTGCGGGAGCTCTCCTTTGGCCTTCAGCTCTTGAAGATGAACGACCCATTTATGAATTATAGAAGGCGCTACGAAGTACCCTGACGCCCAGTGAACCATGGCTTCGTTTCCGACCGCGATCACTTTGACGATATCGGGATATTCGTTCGCCATCCGAATAGCGGCGGCTATTTCTGCGGAGTTGTTTTCGAAGTTTCCCGCGTTGTGATTCGGTTTGGCGGTCCATGCGCCTTCGCATTCAATCCACGCGCCGAGCATGATGTACATTTCGTAGGAAGGGTCTTCGGCTTTGAGTTCTCGAATTGCCTTCAGCAGATGGGCGGCCTGCGCGAATTGCTGCGTATTGTAAGTGCGTAGCAGCTTGATTCCGAGAGCCGAAAGAATCCTGAGGTCTTCTT
>JBCCZW010000291.1:0-5969 GCA_039186805.1 Verrucomicrobiota bacterium | reverse complement strand
GGAATCTATTTTTACGATGTGCATTCACCCTTTCTCGACCGGCGCGGAATGGAAGCGATGCACACCCATAAGATCGGACTCAAAGGGCTTCGCGACCCCAAAGGTATACTGTCCAGCGGTAAGCTGAGCAGAGAAGCGCCTGAGTTGGCTCAGTCGATTTCGAGTTCTTGGTAGAAGCGCTTTGTTATAGATCTGTTTGCGGAGGACTGGGCCAGTCCTCCCTACCCTCAAGCAGCGTAAGGTAGAGAGGAGCGGCTCGCTCCTCCACATCTGGAGGATCTTCAGGCAAGACAACTAATCCAGTCTCCGCTGTAGGCCGGGGCGGTGACCCGGCACCTCCTCTGAAGAGCGGGTCATCGCCCCGCCCTACAGTTTCGAATCCGCAAAGTTAAAATAAATCGACTGAGAGAAAACCATTCCTTTCTCAACTCACTTAGGTTTCGTCGCTTTGTATCGGTTTACTCAATACGCGATCTATGACCGACCAAACTGCGATCTCCTCGCTATCATAACGACGCTTCACAAGCTCTAAGTCCAATAATTCGTCGCACATTTCCTGAACCCGCTCCCGATCAATCCCCCTTAACGCGGCTACATCCGAATCCCCACCTGTTACGATTCCATAAGCGATCATCTGCTCCCGCGCCCAAGCCATAAATTCCATATCCAGCTCGGGATTGCGTTCTTTTATCGCGCGGTGAGCCGTCTCGAAAATATCGCCTTCCGAGATGTATTCAGCCCAGCCTCTGTGAGAGAGCGAAACAACTTTCTCGACCACCTCTGGATTTGCTTCTGCAAAAGAACGACGACAATAGATCACTCTGAACGAATCGACGGCGGCATCGAATAGCGGCAATACTCTCGGAACAACGCCCGCCTTCTCAACGAAGTAAGGCTCATTCGTTAGGTAGCACTGCTGCACCAGTTCCTTATCTGAAATAAAGCGAGCAATCGTCCGCATATGCGGAATGGTGTTAAAAGAAATTCCATGCTTCGCTTCCAACCGCGGCAAGTAGAGCGAGCCCACCGTCGCCATCACCGGGCGATCGCCAATATCCTTCACGTGGTAAATCTCCTGATCGGCATGCACCATCAAAGAGAGCGGGATTCGCTGAAGGTAAGCTCCGACCACCGCAAGCGGCAGCCCACGATCAATCGCCATAATGATATCCTCCAGACGCCCTACCCCGAAAGCGATTTCTCCCTGAGCAACCAGCTGTCGCACATTGTCATTTGGACTTCCGCTCTGAACCTCCACCATAAGCCCCGCGTCCGCATAGTAACCATTCGCAGAAGCTAAATAGAAGCCCGCATGGGTGGGCTGAGCATACCAATCCGCTTTTATCTCTAAGGTCTGATCCGAAACCGAAGCGCCAGTATCGCTTGACTCCTTTTCACCGCAAGAAACCGCAAATGCCGCAACCGCCACGCAAACCCACCGACCGACCTTAGGTCCCAAGAATAACAAACGAAAGCCAGCCATCATAAACCCTCCAAAAGCAGGCTTCATTCCTAAAAAACAAGATGCCTCGCCCCCCAATAAAATCTTCATCTTCCACCCCCATCTTCATCTTCCATCCTCCATCCTCATCCTCCATCCTCATCTTCATCTTCTATCCCAATTCACCTAACCCAAAACCCTTCCTTTTCTCCCACTCAGTGGCCCATCTTCTGCTATTTCACGGCAAATGATCTACGCGGGCTACCAGACGACCAAGGAAATCGATTACCAGCTAACCCAGGGTATGACCGGTCAAAACCGCGACGAGGCTTATGCGAACTTCATCGAAGGCGCTTACCGAGCGCGGGACCAGTTTTCATGTAAGCTCGACCTCATGTATGGATCCGACGACCGCCAACGAATAGACTTTTTCAAGTCCGCCGGAAAACCTGAAGTGGACCCAACCATCGTCTTTTTCCACGGAGGCGGATGGAGGTTGAGCGACAAGTTCTTCGCAAACTTTTGGGCCGAAGCCTTTTGTCCCGCTGGATACAATTTCATCGCCGCCAGCTACGGATTCCTCCCGCTCTATTCGCTCGATAAAATCATCGATCACGCCCGTCTCGCCGTTTCTTGGATACACGCTGAAAACGAGCTTCTTGGCATCGATCCAACACGACTCATTATCGGCGGAAACTCGGCGGGCGCGCACCTGGCCATGATGGCCATTCTAAACGATTGGGACGAAACCGAGCTCGACCCTACTCACCTTTTAGGCGTATTCGGTTTTTCGGGACTCTACGATCTTGAGACTGCTCACCACAGCAAAATCTCAGGGAAATACATAACCTCCAAAAAGGACGCCAGAGCCTGGAGCCCCTATCTTCGCGTCAGGGAGAATTTACCCCCCGCCTTCATAGCTTACGGCGAAGAGGAAACTGACGAGTTCGCCCGCCAAAGTGCTGTCATCAACGAAGCCTGGACTGCCGCTGGAAATAAGTGCGAACTGCACAGCGCTCCCCAAGGAAATCACTTCAACACCCAATGGTTTGCCAGAACTCCAGGAGACCCTCTCCACGAGAGCTTCATGGCCTTCCTATCCTACGCCACCTCGCATCCCTAAAACTGTAGGCCGGAGCGCTGACCCGGCACGGCTTTAGAATTGGCGGGTCGCCGCCCCGCCCAACAGTCTTGCAGACTAAGACCGACGACGCTCCTAAGTGCCTCTGTATCCTCAATTCGGATACATAAAAACCATCAAACCATGACCGACCGCAAAGCCATCGAGGTTCTTTTCGTCAGTGCCAGGAACGCGTCGGACTCCCGCAATTCCGCAGTTCGCGGATAAGGGAAAGGCACCTCGATGATTTCCGAAACGCGACCCGGGTTTGCCGAAAGCACGACAATGCGAGAAGAGAGAAAAACCGCTTCGTTGACAGAATGAGTGACAAAGAAAGCGGTCCAGTTTTCCTTAGCCCGAATCGCCAGAATCTCCTCGTTCAAGCGGTCGCGCGTCATTTCATCAAGCGCTCCGAAAGGTTCGTCCAAAAGCAAAATTCGCGGCGACAGAGATAAAGCGCGAGCGATCGAAACACGCATCCGCATACCCCCTGAAAGCTGTCTCGGAAACTGATCGCGCGCATCCGCCAAGCCCACCAGTTCAATCATTCTATCAGCGATTTCCTTCCGCCGATGCTTATCGACATGGCCGCTCACCTCTAGAGCGAGCTCCACGTTCTTCTGCACTCGAAGCCATGGCAGGAGGTTCGCTTCCTGAAAAATGTAAGCCATCTCCGAACGCGCGTTTTCCGGAGTCATCCCATCAACCACCAGCTCTCCGCTCGTCGAAGCGGTGAGTCCCGAGATCAACTTAAGAAAAGTAGATTTGCCGCAGCCGCTTGGTCCGATGAGACTTACGAACTCGCCGGCCTGCACTTCCAAATTGATATCATCCAAAACGAGCGGACCGGACCCGTATCGCTTGTCGAGGTTCTTGAATACTACTTGAGGCTTCGACATTGCTGCCACCCTAGCAAACTACCTGCCAACTCTTGACGCGTTTCGCGAAGCGTTCGCCCGCTCTCAATCCTGATCCTCGCTCCACACGAAATCGAAATCCACCCACGGAAACTCCTCGCTATCCAAATCCGGAACCTGTCCGATCTTCTGCAGCTGCTGGACGACCATAGCAACTTCCTCTTTCTCCAGTTTTCCCCAAGCTTCTCGCTTCTCTTCCCCTCTGCCCCAGATAAGTCCCTCCTCTATCAGGACTTCCCGGGACCAAGCCATAAACTCCGCATCCATCTTAGGATTGAGTTCCCCGATCACTTCATTCGCAGGACTTGGGTCGTCTTCCAAATAGGCAAGCCAACCCTCCATCGTCGCTTCGAAAAAGGCCAGCAAGTCGTCCTTCCGCGTCTTCCAGTTTTCCTCGTTCGTAAACACCACATGCGGCGGATCGTATCCAGAATCCGCTACCAACAAAGTGCGAACCGGCATTCCCAAGCGTTCCACATAAAATGGTTCGCTCGTGATGTACGCTTGCTGCGCATCCAACTCTCCCGCCATGAACTGAGCCGTCCCCCAATTGTGAGGAAACAAACGCATCTTAATATCATAGTGAGCCTGGATGAAATCGACGTACGGAACGAAAATCGCAGCCATCACGCGCTTGTCGTCCAGATCCGGGAAGCTGTGAATGTCGCTGGCTTCCGGAACCATGATACTGACCGGTGAATGCTCCGCGTACTTGCCGATAATCATCAGAGGCAAGCCTTTGGAAATCGCCTCAATCAGAAGATCCAGGCGAGTAAAGCCAACGGTCGCATCCCCCTTCGCCACCCGCTGCACGAAAGGGATATTCGGAGATGTATCCAAAATTTCGACACTCAAGCCAAACTCTTCGTAGATCCCCGCGGCCTTGGCCATAAAGAAACCTCCCTGCTCCGGCTGCGGGTACCAATCCGGCTGAATCACGATGGGCTTCAAACCCGCTTCATCCTCCGGCCCCTTCGAGCAAGCGACCAAACCTAGAGCGAGGATACCTGACAAAACGATGTAATAGAAAGTTCTCATTTGACCGCTTTTATGAATTCTTGAGTGGCGAAGGAGCTGATATCCAAGGAGGCCTTCAAAAAGCCAATATCGACTAACTGCTCCATCACGCTTTCGATCCGACTTGTATCCATCCAACCGATCCCTTCGGGATTCGATCTGCCGGAGATCAACTTTTCTTTCAGCATCACCTCTCGAGCGAAGTCTATGCCTTCTAGGTCGAGCGTCGGATTCATCTCCATGATCATCGCATGAGATTTCGATTGGTCTTCCCCATAAAGATAATCTTCCCAGCCATCGATCATCCCACGGAGAAATCCCTTCACTAATTCTGGGTTCTCTTCGAGAAAATCGCTTCTCACTCCGATGACTCTAAACAAATCAAAACCTATATCCGCCAGGGTGAAGGTCCGCACCTCGACTCCCGCGCGCTTCGCATAGAACGGTTCATTTGTAATGAAGCACTGCTGAGCCATTTCGGTATCGGAGAGAAACAGAGCTCCATTACCGCTCAAAGGCACGAGCGAAAAATCGATGTCGAACTTCTTCTTCACCACGTCGATAAACGGGATGCCCGGTCGAGCTAATACCTTCTTGCCTGCAAGATCCTCGATCCGCCGCGTCTCGCTTTCCGCATGCACCATGATGCCCTGAGGATCGTGCTGCATGTAGGCCGCCACCAAAACCACCGGAAAGCCTTTCTCGACCAAGGACAATGCCTCTTCGAGACGAAGATCCGCGATGTTCGCCTCGCCCGCCGCCAACATCGCGCCTGCGGGACTTTGCGGTCCGCCATTCAAAAGAGTGACCTCTAAACCCTGCTTCTCGAAATGCCCATACTGAACCCCTTGGAAAAATCCGCCTCGTTCAGGCTGGGCAAACCAACCCATCTGGAAACGCACATCCGTCAAACCGTTCTCAGTTTCCTTTTCGCCTCCGCAGCCAGCAAAAAACAGAACGCTAGAAAGCGATCCAGTGAATACCAGCAGCTGCTTGGGCAATTTGAAAACCAAGGACATACCACCTTACGAGCAGTAGTTGCGCCACTGCTTCGGGACCCTATTTATCTTGGCGCGGTCGTTGCTTAAACTGAACCGTTCTCGTAATTCCGAATAACGACTATGCTGATAACGAAGCAGCCTATCTTTAAACGCTATTGGTATCCCGTGATCCCCTTGGACATGCTCAACGAGGGTCCCCAGGCCTTTGAGCTGCTGGGCGAGTCGATTGTCGTTTGGAAAGATAAGCTAGGAGAGCCGCATGCCGCCATCGACCGCTGCTGCCACCGTTCCGCGAAGCTTTCTATCGGCTGGGTGGACGACGACGGATGCATTACCTGTCCCTATCACGGCTGGAGGTTCGACGGAAGCGGTCAATGCCGCAGCGTTCCTCAAATCGGCGACAAAGTCCCTAACCAGCAACTTAAGATAAACGCCTACCAATGCGCCGCTCGCTACGGCTATGTGTGGGTGTG
>JBCCZW010000290.1:0-6001 GCA_039186805.1 Verrucomicrobiota bacterium | reverse complement strand
GCAGCTTTAGACTTCGTCACTTCGGCGACCGACCTCTTGTCGAGGACGGGAGTATTAGGTCACCCACATTCACTGCCTTCAACACGCGGGTAGGATACATCGTAGGCAATTGGAATATCAGTTTAGATATTCTTAATACATTCGACTCTGACGACCACGATATCACCTATTTCTACGAATCTCGACTAGCGGATGAACTTGCAGGTGGAGTCGAAGATATCCATTTCCATCCTATCGAACCCAGAAACGTTAAGCTCAACATTACCTGGAGTTTCTGACAGCGATCTTTGGATACAACTGATTGATTCAGCCACAGTTGAATTCGCAAGCCACTTTCAGCCAATCCTAGCCAAAAGCGATCATTCCAAGTTTTAAGCAAAGCTGCTCTCTTCTCCAAGCTGCACAAGAAACCCGATGAAAGGCGTTAGCGAAATACGCCCAGTTTTTCCCAAAACCACACCTATAACTCTAATCCAATGCGTCTTCTAATCTCAGCCTTAACCTTGGCACTCATTTCAACCTCATCGCTCTTCGCTCACGCGCGAGGGGAAAGTTACCTCTTCCTCGAATTCCTCGAGCAAAGCATCGAGGGTAGAGTGGAATTTAGCTACGAAGACCTTCGTAAAAAGCTCGACATAAATATTAAGCAAGACGGCCAACCCTCGGAAGAACTATTACTAGCAAACACTCCCCTCGTACACGACTATCT
This sequence comes from Verrucomicrobiota bacterium, assembly GCA_039186805.1. Lineage (GTDB taxonomy): Bacteria > Verrucomicrobiota > Verrucomicrobiia > Opitutales > Opitutaceae > JBCCZW01. The sequence continues at coordinate 5,292 of JBCCZW010000290.1, read as the reverse complement.
TGTGGATCGCCTCAAACTTTCTCCGATAGGCGCTGAAGCTTACCAAATTAAATTCTCTAAAAGTCTACTATTTAACGTAGAAGGTGGATGGGCCCAGTTTCCGTTCACTATCGAAAGTGGACCTGTTCCTGAGGAGATTGAAATTACATTCGTACCGGGATTTGAAGATGATGTCATGCACCGAGGAGTCTTGGTGATTGAAAAAGGCGAATGGCCTTCACCTGAATACGAAATGCTCGTCAGTTTGGTTTTCGGCCCTAGCAATTCTACTCAAATACTTGATCGGCTCAATCCACCGGCAAGCATGACTCCGGTGCCAATGATCTGGCAGGGCATTCTCCACATCTGGATTGGCATCGACCACATCTTGTTTCTTCTCGCGCTCGCGCTTCCGATCGTCCTAGTCAAGAACGCCGGAACCTGGAGTCCGGCTCCAAAAATCGGAACCTCGCTCTGGTCCTTGTTGAAGATCGTTACGATTTTCACCATCGCGCACTCGATTACTCTGCTCCTTGCCAGCCTCGAAATCATCACCTTGCCCTCTCGCCTGGTTGAATCGATAATTGCCGCCTCCATCATACTTGTGGCGATTAACAACATTCTCGGCAAACGTCAGAATACATCCCTGGTTATCATCCTTCTACTCGGGCTTTTCCACGGACTCGGATTCGCCTCCGTGATGGGCGAGCTTCCATTCCGGGTCTCTAATCTGAAGGAATTTATTCTGATCATACTTGGCTTCAACTTCGGAGTCGAACTCGGCCAAATAGCAATCCTAGTAGTGCTCTTTCCCATCCTTTTCGCTCTTCGTAAAACTTCAGTATACCGTCCCATAATACTCGTGGGCGGATCCGGAGCCCTCATCTTAATAGCCGGCTTCTGGTTCATCGAAAGAGCCTTCGGACTTTAGGAGCTTTCGTTAGAATTGATGAAACCCGTAACCGACATTCGCGGAGTCGTCGACAAGATCGTCGGAACACTCGCCGAAGCCGACTCGAACGAAAGTATCGATCACGCCGAAAATCTGTTCACTGTCGGCTACCTCGACTCCGTTGGAGCCATGCAGCTCGTCGAAGAACTGGAAAAGAGCTTCGGGACCAAGATCCCAGCCAAAGACCTCGTCCCAAGGAACTTCATGAGTATAGAAGCCATGACTGTGTATTTCGAGAGGCGGAGAAAAGAGATAGAAACGAATAAACCTTAGGTATTCGTCTGGCTGATAGATGAACCCCAACCCTCAACAAGAAGCCTTAGAAGCCGTCCACCTCGCCCGCGAACTTGGATGCGCAATTGATCGTCCGCTTGCCAAAGACGATAAGGAATCTAATTTCGATCGCGAGGCCTGGAACCGACTTTTCGATTCGGAATTCATACATGGTTTTCTCCCGACTGAGTACGGAGGCAAGGCTTGGTCTACTCGAACCGCAGTATCGGCCTTGGAGGCCTTTGGCGAAAGTTGTCGCGACGCAGGCCTTTGCCTTGGCCTCAGCTCATTCGTCTGGACGATTTTACCACCCATACTGTCCGCCGCATCCAAGTCTCAAGCGCGGACCTGGCTGAGCGAAATAGCGAGCAAAAGGCTTATCGTTGCAGACGGCGTTAGCGAACCTCAAGCGGGCTCCGATGTCATGGCCCTCCAAACCAAAGCCATTCGCTACAAAGACGGCTATCTTCTCAGCGGACACAAAAGCTATATCGGCTTCGCACCTATCGCAGATCGCATCCTCGTTTTCGCGAGGATCGACGGAGCCGAGGGTCCCTGGGGCATCTCGACTTTTTACATACCATCAGATATCCCTGGTATCATCCGCTCGCCCAATCGAGATAAGCAAGGACTCCGCACCCTGCCGATGGGCAACATCGAGTTCCAAGATTGCTTCGTAGGGGAGGAATGCCGCGTAGGGGAGGAGGGAGTCGGTTTGAGCCTATTCAATGAAGCGATGCAATGGGAGCGAAGCTTCATACTCGCTACTCAAGTCGGAGCCATGAAGCGTCAGCTTGATCAATGCATCGAGCACGCCCGAAACCGCGAACAATTCGGCAAGCAGATCAAAGACTTTCAAAGCGTTTCAAACCGAATCGCCGATATGCGAGTCCGCCTCGAGCAATGTCGCCTGATGCTGCAACACTGCGCCCAGCTAAAAGACCAGGGTGAAAACATTGCACTTCAATCATCCATCGCTAAGCTCACGATCTCTGAGGCGCAATTTGCCTCTAGCCTCGATGCAGTGAGAATACACGGCGCCAAAGGCTACCTCAGCGAATTCGAAATCGAACGAGATCTTCGAAACGCTACGGGCGGGCTCCTTTATGCTGGGACTTCAGATATTCAACGCAACTTAATCGCCAAACTTATCGGCCTCTGAAATGGGCGTCCTACTCCATCAATCCGTCCAGCTTAGAGCTGGTACCCACTCGGAAAAGACCGCTTTTCGGTGCCGGGAACGCTATATCGATTATAGCGAACTTCATGCTCAATCCATCGCCTTATCCCAAACACTCATTCGACTGGGTTTAGAGCCGAGTGGCAGAGTCGGCATTTTCATGGAGAAGGATCTAGAAACGCCCGTCTCCGTTTACGGAATCCTGGCCGCCGGGGGCGTTTACGTGCCTATCGATCCCCGCTCCGGCATCGAAAGACTCGAGTACATCATAAGGGACTGCGAGATTGACATCCTGATTTCATCTGAATCCAAAATATCGATCCTCAAGGAACTTGAAGAACGAAAATCGGCTTCGCTTCGAAAGGTAATCGGGCTTAGGGAAAACGCATTTAAAACCATCGCTTCCATTCCTTGGATACAGGCCCTCAACAAGGGCGACAAATCTCAGTCAGAGCTCCGAGAGATTCAAGAGGACGACCTCGCATATATCATCTACACATCTGGATCCACCGGCGTTCCGAAGGGAATGATGCATACTCACCGCAGCGGACTCTCCTACGCCCAATATGCAACCGACCTTTACGATGTCGATGATTCTGACATATTCGCTAGTCACGCTCCGATTCATTTCGATATTTCCAAATTCGACCTTTTCGGAGCGCCTCTCTGCGGCGCCACCTCGGTTCTTATTCCCGAAGAAGAACTCGCCTTTCCTGCAGGTCTTCCAGATCTCATCGAACGAGAGAAAATCACCCTTTGGTATTCCGTACCGCTCGCTCTTATTCAAATTTCCAGTACGGGGGCGATTGCCAATGCTGACTTGAGCTCTCTCAGGTGGGTTCTTTTCGCCGGCGAAGCTTTTCCTCCAAATCACCTGGCTTCCTTGATGGAGCAGTTGCCTACCCCTCGCTACAGCAACATCTACGGCCCAGCCGAAACCAACCAATGCACTTTCTATCATATCCCTTGGAAAGACTTCGACGCTCGCGAACCCCTGCCTCTGGGAGAAGTTTGGCAAGGGGCCAGCTACAAAGTGATCGGAGATGATGAACAAGAAGTCGAAGCCGGGCAAATCGGCGAGCTCATCATCCATTCAACGACAACGATGAAGGGCTATTGGAAAAGACCCGATCTCGATGCGAACGCTTTCTACGTCGACGCATCTGGTCGTCGCTTCTACCGGACCGGCGACTCAGTCTCCATCGATAACCAAGGACTCCTTCAATTCCACGGTAGGCGAGATCGGCAAATAAAGTTGAGAGGCTACCGAATTGAGTTAGACGAGATAGAAGCGACTATCAACGCCCATAATGACATCGAACTCTGCGCAGTGGTTCTGAGCCAGCGCAATCCCGAGGAAAAGTCGATCAACGCCTATTTGGTCCCTAAGGCGCAAAGCAACTATTCGAAAGAATCTCTAAAAAAATCTATCCTCAAGAAACTCCCGCACTACTCAGTACCTGATCAGTTCGTAGTGCTAGATTCACTACCCGAAACGAGTACCGGCAAAATTGACCGCACCCAATTGCTTCAAATCGACTGCCTTCAAAAATGACCAACGCTCATCTCAAAGACCCCAAACCGAAGAGAAAAGACTGGCGACTCAGAGCAGCAATCCGTGCCGGCCGTGTTTCCCGCAGCTTCGAGCTCCTCCCCTACAAGGTACAAAAGCTCATTCAACTGATCACCAACAATTTCGCTCTAGGTATTCTGCGAAGGGATGGCATCGACGACCTTGTCGAATTTAGTTACGCTGAGGATCAGGACTACTACAATCCAAACAGTTACAACTATCAGTGGGAGCAGTCTATAGTGGAGCCACTTCATGAGCACAGCGTTTCCAAAGACCTTCTAGTAGCATTCTGCGGGAAGGGGAGAGAAGCCAAGATCTTCGCCAAGGCTGGTTTCACCGTCACGGGAATCGATCGCGAGGCCTTTATGATAGAAGGAGCTATCGAAAATGTTAAGGCCAATAATTTCGAAGCCAGTTTCGAATGCGCGGATTTCAATACCTATACCAGCGACCAGCCTTTTTCGGTCGTCTACACCTCCACTTGGATGTTCACAACCTATCCAGGCAAAGAAGCTCGCCGTCAATTCCTAGAAAAGTGCAAAGAACTTCGATCCGAAGACGGTCTGATCGTAATTTCTTATCGCCTGAGAAATAACCGTAAAAGCGATAAAATCGGATACTATATCGCGAAGTTCTTCTCCCTCGTCACGAGAGGAAATCAAGATCTATCGATTGGCGATCAAATTGAAAACCTACTTTTCTGGAAGTATTTCACCGAAAACGAGATTGACACTGAAATCGCAGAAGCCGGCCTATGTTCCTGCTATCATCATTCGATCGAAAACGGACGTATACAATGGAAGTTCCTAGTCGCCTCCAACTGAACGAATGCAGAACCTAAGCTCATCGACAAGCCCGCTAACCGCGCTCCAACGGGAGATGTGGATAGGTCAAACGATGCATCCTGACGCGCCGCTATATAATTCGGCTTACACTTTCCACATCAAAGGCGAAGTCGATCCCGAGCTCTTCCTGGAAGCGCATCGAAAGCTTGTCCTCAAAACCGACAGCCTCAGGATCGTTTTCAATGAAAGCAACGGCTCAACTCTACAATCGATCCTCGGCGAAACAGACAACGAAGCCCGCTACGAAGATAGAAGCGATTTGTCTAAACCAGAATTCGAAACACTTCTTGAGGAAAGGTCGCTGAAAATTTTCGATCTCTCAAAGCGAACCTGGAGCTCCATTCTCTACAAACGTAGAAACAACCTTTTCGTCTGGCTATTTGTCCAGCACCATATGCTCATCGACGGAGCCTCTTTTGAGATAATCCTCAATAGACTCTCAACACTATACGACGCAGCCGCTGGGCAACAGATAAGCGCCACACCATCG
>JBCCZW010000289.1:0-6004 GCA_039186805.1 Verrucomicrobiota bacterium | reverse complement strand
GCCATAGTTCATCGTGCCCAACCAGCCCGACATGATGATCCCCACCGAACCCGCGTGATACAAGCCGCGGATCTGATGCGGCAGCTCCATCGAGCACCTCAGTCCTTCGAACTTAGTACCGAACGATGCCCCGCCCGGATGACGCGTGTAATAGTTTACCGTTCGAGGCGTCGCCGCCTCCAAATAGTCAAGCTTCTCGCGAATATCAGGAATGTACTTCTCCAGAGAAACCAGAGACTCCTCGATCAAACGCTGCTTGTTCGCTTCATACTCTTCCTCGGAAAGCTGCGCCCAATCCTTGTAGTGACCATTCAATGACGCCACAACCGTGTACCGGCCGGTCCCCGGACGCGTCTCCGGATAGTAAACCGAAAAAGTCCGGCTCGTAGTCTTGAAATGCGTCAACTCCTCGCTGGAAAACTTCTCCGCTTCCGAGGTAAAAACCAAATCGCCAATGTTCGGTATCTCCTCCCCTTTCTTTACACCCATATATACCTGGCAAGAACTCGTGTTGATGCGGACCTTGTTCAGCTCCGCTACAAATTCCTCACTAAAGCGCTCGGGGCCCACCAAGTTCTTAACCGTGCTGATGACGTTCGCGTTTGAGACTACAGCCTTGCATCGCACGGTACGTCCCTCCGCCCATTGGTCCCCTCTAGCCTTGCCAGCGATCACGACGCCCGAAATCGCCGGACCTTCCGGAGTATCCTCGGTCAATATCTTCTGCACCAAGGCATTCTTGCGAAGCTCCGCCCCATTCCTCTGAAGCTCCTCTACCATCTTCCCAATCAGCACGTCGGTGCCCCCCTGGAAAGTGAAGACGCCCTTGCTCATGAAGTTCGAAAAAACGATTCCATAAGTAATCGCCGGATCTTCAGTCGTCGATCCATTCGCATACGATATCGGCTCCATCAGCAAGCGATGCACATCATCGCGGCCCGGGAAGAACTCTTCGAACATTTCACCCGTCGTGCGTTGATCATCGTCGTAGAAATTCATCGCCCGCAAGTGATCGTAAAACGCTTCCACGCGCTCCCGAGAAAGGTCGAATTTCTCAACCAATATGTTGGTGAAATCGTTCCGCTCAAAAGTAGTCCACACGTCGAACTGAGGATTTATGAAGCGCACATCCTTCAACTGGTGGATCGAATCCGCGATCTCCTTTGTCCAATACTTGCGGCAGCTTTTCACCATTCCGTAAGGAAAGCCATGAAGGGAAATATCGAAAATGTGCCGACCAGGACGCTTGAACCAAGTAGCGAGTCCCCCGTACTGGTAGTGGTGTTCGAGAAGAAGAACCTTATGACCGCATTTCGCTAAAACATTGGCGCTTGTAAGGCCTCCCAGACCGCTGCCGATCACGACGACATCATACTCATCTTCAACGCCTGCTAGCCAGTCTTTACCCATAAGGGGCGCAGCTAAGAAAGCTTTCTCTCGGTTGACAACCCTCAATTTCCCTACATCGCTTCGGCCTCTACCTAGGGAAACCGTCTAGCTGAGCTTCCCTTTTCTCCTTGCCACAGCGGCTACACCCAAACACAACGCACCTCCTATGAGCAAAACTCGTGTTAAGTTTGAAACTACTCAAGGCGACGTCGAACTGAAGCTATATCCCGACGTCGCTCCGAAAACTTGCGAAAACTTCACCACTCACGTGGAAAACGGCTATTACGACGGCATCATCTTCCACCGCGTGATCCCAGATTTCATGGTCCAATGCGGCGATCCCACCGGCACTGGCCGCGGAGGCGAGTCCATCTGGGGAAAGCCCTTCGAAGACGAATGCGATCCAGAGCTCCGCTTCGATAAGACCGGCATCCTCGCAATGGCGAACGCAGGTCCCGGCACCAACGGTAGCCAATTCTTCATTACCACCGCCAAGACTCCCTGGCTCAACATGCGTCACACCATCTTCGGCGAAGTCGTCAGCGGCTACGAAAACGTTCAAACCATCGAGGGTCAAGCCACCGACGGCATGGACAAGCCTATCGAAGAGCAAAAGATCATCAAAGCGACCGTCCTCGACTAAGGGACAGAAGTCTGATATCGAAAATCAAATTCAGAATTTTATAAATCCCGCACCGAAAGGCAGCGGGATTTTTTGCGCCCCCTTATCGACCCCCATCAGACCTCCGACCTCGGACCTCCGACTTCTGATCTCCGACTTCTGATCTCCGACCTCTAACTTCCGACCTCCCCCAAAAATCACGCCACCTCTATCGGTACCCAAGGATCGCTCTCTTTCTCGTTTTCTTCCCCTGGAGTCGCTTCTCGCTTTTTTGGCATCCGATACTCGATTCCAAATTTCAGCAGCACGCCCCTCGCCTCAGCCAAGCCTTCATCCAAGGATCGCTTCAGCCAATCAATCAAGGTATCCTTCTGAAGTTCCGCGATCGGATTCTCCAAATACAAGCGTCCTAGCAATACCCGCGACTTCCCGTCTCCCTTCTTAGCAGCTTCCAGCAACCAAACGATCGCCTTCTTTCGATCCTGATCAACCCCCTCGCCCAAAGCATAAGCTTTCCCGCAAACATACTGGGCCTCCAGATTACCTAAATCCGCCGCTAACTCCAACCACTTGAATCCCTTGGAGACGCTCGCCTTCACTCCAACTCCTTCTTCATAAAGCCGACCCAACCGCAAAGCCGCCTCTCCCGCAAAAGCCCTAACCCGACTATTCGCCGCATTGCGATTTTTGTCGTACAAAGACTTATAAAGCGAATAAGCCTTCTTCCCATGCGATTTCGCGTAGTCTTCATTCGAATACAGCTCCGCTAGCTTCAATCGCGGACCGTACAGGCCTTCATCGCCCAATTCCTTTAAGACCTCGATCGCCTCCTCTGGCTGATAACCAGACCAGTCCGCATCTGCCCAAAGGTCAGCCTGCATCCTTACCATCGAATAATCGCGCGGCAGCAATGACTGAACCAAAGCGGCCTCTTCATATTCGCCCGCTACCATAAGAGAACTAGAATCTACCGGCTCAGGATGGGACATGTATGCCTCTACCCAATACATCGCCTTACCCCTATTCTTCGGAATACCCTTCCCATAAAAGTAGTTCAACGCCGTTTGCTTCATCGAATACTTGTTGCCCAACTCCGCCGCTCGTTCTCTCCAAAACGCGGCCTCTACCGAATCCCGATCCACGATCAACCCCTCCTCATAGATATGAGAAAGTTGACCGCATGCCGGCAAATGCCCCAATTCCGCAGACTTACGTATCCAAGAAACCCCTTCAGCGGAATTCCGCTTCAGCCCCGTCCCATTCAAATAGCAGTTTCCCAAGTTGAAAGCGGCGGTAGGCTCGCCCTTTTTTGCTGCCTCCAAATACAACTGCGCCGCCTTATACTCGTCCCCATACCCCGCCAAATAGAACACCGCCAAGCTGTTCTTGGCTCCATAAAAACCCAAATCCGCGCTCTTCTCGAAACACCGAAATGCTTCCTGATAATCCTGAGGCACTCCGATCCCGGAAGTATAGCAAACTCCCATCTGATACAGAGCAAAAGCATTATTCTGGTTTGCCGCGCTCCGCAAGTAGGTCATGCCCGCCTCAGGCATCACCTCGACGCCCACCCCCGTCAAATGGCGAACGCCCATCTCATGCAAAGCCCGATGGTATCCAGATTTCGATGACCGCCGATAGAGTTCCGCGATTTTTTCCTGATCTTCCTCCAGATCTACCAGGCAGCCAATCGACTTCCTTCTCGCCAGACTGAAAAGCGCCCGAGGATCCTCCTGCTCCACCATTTCCAGACACAGCTCTTTCGCTTCCTCCGAGCCGATTACACCCCAAGAGAGATCCCCATCTAATCTCAACTGCGCCACGTACAGCCCAGTATTGGCCGCATACTCCAACAAGTCCTCCACCGTTTGCTCGCCCACCGGTTCCGCTCTTCCCTCGGAAATCATGACCGCTAGATTATACGACGCCACCACCCAAGCTTGATCCACCGCCTCCCGTAACAGTTTCGCCGCTTCCTCATAGTCCTGTTCGACGCCCACGCCTTTGTAATAAAGAACGCCCAACTCGGCCTTCGCCTCTGCAAAGCCTCCATCCGAAGCCAGCTTCAGCAAACCCGCCGCAAACTCAGCATCGAAATCCTCGCCTTCCGAATTTAAAACCTGCTTCGCGAACTGCGTCTCCATCGCCAATATGGATTGAGAGATCGCGTAGTCGATCGCCTCGCCTTCTTCCTTTAAATTCTTAGAATCATCCGCGCTCAGAGGCGCTCCCGCCGTCGCCGACTCCATCTCTCTCCGATACGCATCGGAAGTCTGCAGATCCAAAAGCTGAAAGTACTCTTTAGCCTTTTCTACATCCTTATCGATTTCCTTCCCCTCCGCGTAAGTGATCGCCAAAAACATAGACGCATCTCGATCGCCCGTATGAGCCGCGATCTCGAAATGCTCCAAGGCCTTTTCCATATCCTTACGAAGCCCCTCTTCCTCGCTGGAATTCAAAACGCCCAACAAGTAGTTCGCTCGCGACTTCGTCTGCCGCACCATCCCAAACTCCTCCACTCGCGTTTCAAACTTCGCGCCCTTCTCCACGATCGCTTCAAGAAGCTCCTCCGCCTTCTCAAAATCCTTCTCCGTTCCCAAGCCCTCCACATAGGCCTCCGCCAAGCCCAACATCGCCATCGGATAACGCCGCTTCGCCGCTTCTGAAAACCATCGAAACGCCTGCTCGTCATTCTGCTCCACCCCAGTCCCCATCCGGTAGAAAGAAGCCAAGGCATGCTGGGCACGCGAATGCTGCTCCACCGCCAGCTTCTTCAGAGACTTCAATCCTGTCTTCCTATCCGACTCCTTCGGACTGTAAATCAGACTCAAAGCCTCGGCATAGCGAAGATCAGCCTCAACCTCGCGCTCGCCATCAAACGGATCTTCCTGAGCCCACGCCGTAAAGGACATTAGGGCCAAAGCCATTGCGAAACGAAAACAGCAGGTGGGCAAGCTAGGCATACCTCCCAGCACAATCCCCACCGCCCCTAAACGCAAGCCCAAGGCGGTACAATTCACCCAAACGTCCCAAACATCGATATTATTCCTAATAGAAGCCCTCCCGCACCCCAGATTAAGTTCATAATTTAGGACCAATCTTAGATTCAACTGTCATATGCTCGGGTCCACCGAGGCCTCCGCCCCTTCCTTGAAGTAGATCTCCAACTGCGCGAAGACCTCGTGCGAGGCCCCGTGCTCCCTTACCGTATAGACGTCTTCCAACTTGCTCAAATTCGCGATCACTTGCGGCATCCGATCTGTCTCCACGACCCTAAGCCACATCCGGCTCCTCGATTCGTCCACCGTCGGCATGCATAAGATGCCATCCACGTTATAAGCTCTGCGAGCAAACAAACTGCAAACATGCATCATCGCCCCCGGATGATTCCTAACCGTCAACTCTAATACTGTATTCATCATTCAATTCTCCTGTAAAAATCTAATCATTCAACCTTTCGACAAACGTACGTCCCCAGCACTCCTTGCTCGAAAGTCCGACTGGTAACCGAGAAGCCAGACCGATCGAGCAAGCCATCCATCACCCAGTCGTAGGTCGAATGCTCGTCGCGAAAATGTCCTTCCGCATCGATGCGCAAAAAATCGCCGCCGAGGCTATACTGCTCCGAGATGAACTCCCCAATCTTGTCTAAAGGATCTCTAGACTCCAATATAACATCCCTCAAATAGAAGACACCTCCCTCCTTTAGAAACTTCGAAATTCGATTCAACGCAATTCCCTTCCAAAAATCCGGCAGATGGTGAAACGCAAAGGTTGTAGTGATTACATCGATACTCGTTTCTTCCAGTTCCAGCGTTAGAAAGCCCGCGTGGTGAAACCGAACTCCCAGGGCCTCGCACTTACGGCCGGCCGCATCAAGCATGGTTTCCGAGACGTCTGCCGCATCCACACTCAGACCCCTCTTCGCCGCCTGGGCCGCAAAGGTACCCGTCCCGCAGCCGATATCGAGCACACGCATCCCTGGCTCCAGCT
>JBCCZW010000288.1:0-6022 GCA_039186805.1 Verrucomicrobiota bacterium | reverse complement strand
TTCGCGACGCCCGCCGAGGATGGTATGAGACTTTCCATCCTCGACGACCTTGAGGGTTTTCGGAGCAAAAGCGCTCCTTAAATGAAGTATTTTTCGTCCTAAGGCTCTAACTTTCATAAGCTTGCGTATTTAACCTGACGTCTATGATCGTCGATCGCGTACGCGACCAGCGGTCGCGTCTACAACTCACTCACCGAATATCGCTACCTCACTGCGTCCATCGCTGGTACGCCAAGCGCGATACATACCTTCCGTATTGAAAGGCAAAGATACATTCCCCTTTGAATCGACTGCGATCAATCCGCCCACTCCGCCAATCTCGGGAAGCTTCTCAAAAACGACGGCTCGAGCTGCCGTATCCAGATTTTCATTCAAATATTCCATTCTCGCCGCGACATCATAGGCGACGATCGATCGGATAAACTCCTCGCCATAGCCCGTACAAGAAACAGCGCAACTTTGGTTGTTTGCGTAAGTCCCGGCTCCTATCAGAGGACTGTCCCCGACTCGACCAAAACGTTTATTGGTCAAACCACCGGTCGACGTACTTGCCGCCAGGTCTCCAAGAGAATCGAGAGCCACCACGCCGATCGTCCCAAACTTAGTGGACTGCGCCCCGTCATGATCCATCACCATGCCTTCCTCCTCGCGAGCCGCCTTGAGTTGGTTCAAGCGCTCTTCGGTTGAAAACCAATTGGGATCCACGCGCTCCACGCGGCACACTTCCGCAAAAGCCTCAGCTCCTTCGGCAGTGAGAAATACATAGCGTCCATCCTGCAATACCTCGCGCGCCAGCGAGACAGGATTCCGCACGGTCTTTACTCCCGCCACCGCACCGGCAGCGCGTTCGCGGCCGCACATGATCGCAGCGTCCATCTCATGCGTCTGTTCCGAGGTGAAGACCGAACCGCGTCCTGCATTAAACAGAGGACAATCCTCCAAAGACTTGGCTGCGGCCTCAACCGCATCCAATGATCTCCCTCCGGATTCGAGGCAATCCCACCCGCAATCTAGAGCTTCTTTGAGAGCAGCTATGTAGGCCGCCTCCAAATCTGGGGTCAGGTGTTCACGGAGAATGGTTCCAGAACCGCCATGCAGGGCGATCGCTAAGGGTTTTGTTTCGCTAGAGGTCGTCATTCTGAAATTTCGAAGCTACCCTAGCAGGACAGGACAATTTCCGCATACAACTTTAGTGGTATATATTTCCATAGCCTCTATTCAAGACGCCTCACTGTGTTAGGATTTATCCAATGATTCGTTTCATCGCCATCGCAAGCCTTTGCCTTTTCTTAGCGGAGGCCAATTCCGAACCAGAGCCTACCAGCTACCTGACAGGCAATCCTCAAGATGCTCAACCCTCGAGCAAACTCATCGGCGGCTACGCGCTCATGGGGGGCGGCGGGGATGTCGACGAAGCCTTTCGTTGGCTGCTCAAAAGAGCCTTTGGCGGGGACGTCGTCGTCATCAGAGCCAGCGGCAGCGATGGCTACAATCCTTATTTCTTCTCCGAACTGGGCGTGAAAGTAGACTCTGTTCAAAGCCTTGTATTTAAAAATCAAAAACAAGCCTTTGCTCAATCTACCCGAGACGCCCTTTCCAACGCCGAACTCATTTTCATCGCTGGCGGCGACCAATCAAAATATATCCGCTTCTGGAAGGATACTCCGGTCGAAGAGCTTCTCAATCAGCATGTCGCCTCCGGCAAACCGATCGGAGGTACCAGTGCTGGCCTCGCGATTTTGGGCGAGCTTAGCTACAGCGCCATGCACCAAGGCAACCTCACCTCGGCACTCGCTCTGAAGTACCCAAATCACAGATACATTACCATTGAGAATGATTTTCTAAAACTCCCCGGACTTGAGACGATTCTGACGGATACCCATTTTTCTGAGAGGGATCGCATGGGAAGACTCATCACCATGCTCCGCTTTTGCCACCTTAACCAGCTCGCCGAGTCCCCTATCGGTTTAGGGATCGACGAAGCGACTGCCCTTTGCCTCGACGAAAAGCGAAACGCCCGAGTTTTCTCAGCCAGAGGAGGAAAAGCCCACTTCGTCCGATTAGAGAACTTCGAGGAAGATTCCTTCGAAGGGACCAACGCTCTCATCACGAGCCTGGGTCCTCATAATGAATTCAAGCCGCTTTTCTCCCAGGATTCACTCAGCAACTTGGTCCAAATACGAGCGCAAATAAAGAATTCAAAAATCGAATACGCAGTATTTTCAGATGATGATTAAGGAAATTGCAAAAACCATAGGCGACCGACTTTCGGAGGACGAGGAGCTCAGCGACGCCCTCGCCGCCGCTCTCCAGCGGGTCCAATCCTATTCCAATGAGATCAAAGGAATTCGCTCCGCTGAAGAAGACCTAGCCACCAGTTACGAAGAAGCTATCAGGACCTTCAATCAAACCCGCGGCGGAAACCGATACTTCCCTTTCATCGGTTCGGGCGTCGGTCGTGGACCCTTTGTCGAACTTGGCGATGGGAGCGTAAAACTCGACTTCATCAATGGCATAGGATCCCACCCCTTCGGCCATTCCCACCCAGCGATCATGGAGTCTGCCTTGAGAGCGTCTCTCGGCGATTCCGTCATGCAGGGCAACCTCCAGCAAAACGCAGAAGGCTCCCGCTTTTCCCAAAAAATTCTCCATGCGGCCAACGGACATTCGGATCTTTTCCAACACTGTTTCCTAAGTTCAACCGGCGTAATGGCAGGGGAAAACATGCTAAAGATCGCTTTCCAAGCGCGATTCCCTGCCGATCGCATCATTGCATTCGAAAAGTGTTTCGCAGGCCGCACCATCGCCTTTTCTCAGATTACCGACAAGGCTGCGTTTCGCCAAGGACTACCTCAAGCCTTACAGGTTGACTATGTCCCATTCTTTGACGCTTCCGATCCCGAAGGTTCCACTCAGCGCGCCGTATCCACCCTTCAAGCGCACTTGAAACGTCACCCAGGTAAACACGCAGCCTTCATTTACGAGCTGGTGCAGGGCGAAGGCGGTTTCTACCCCGGGACGACTGAGTTCTTCAAAGCTCTCATGGAGGTCTGTCGCGAGCACTCTGTCCTCAACCTCTGCGATGAAGTCCAAACCTTCGCTCGACTCCCCGAGTTGTTCGCCTTCCGCTATTTTCGTTTAGAAAATTGGGTCGACGGGCTTTGGATCGGGAAATCTAGCCAAGTCTGCGCCTCCCTATTCAAAGCTGAACACAAGCCAAAGCCGGGTCTGCTCAGTCAAACTTTCACTTCGAGCAGTGCAGCGATCGCTGCAGGCGAGTGTATCGTAGATTTGATTACAGAAGGTGACTACCTCGGACCTAATGGAAAGATATCCGAGCTCTCCGCCTACTTCACCCAAGGTCTGGCCGCCATCGCCCAGAAACAACCCAACTGTATCCAAGGTCCCTTTGGAATCGGAGCCATGACTGCTTTCACGCCTTTCCAAGGCGACCCCGCCCAAGCCGGAAAAATCGTGAAAGCCCTTTTTGATAAGGGCCTGATGAGCTTCATCGCTGGAGCGAACCCGACCCGGATTCGCTTTCTATGGCCAATAGGCGTCACTGAAAAAGAGCACATCGATATCGCCCTCCGAATCGTAGAGAACACCTTATCAGAAGCCGCCGGCTAAAAGCTGCAAAACATCCATGTATCAAGAAATCAACTTCGATGGTCTCGTCGGGCCAACCCATAACTATGCGGGGCTCTCGGTGGGCAACATCGCATCGCTCGCCCATCGCAACGCGACTTCTCGTCCGAAGACCGCCGCGCTGCAGGGGCTAAAGAAAATGAAGATGCTGGCTGACCTTGGTATTCCTCAGGCTGTCTTACCTCCCCTCGAGCGCCCCTCCATACCCTGCTTGAGACGATTTGGCATCGATGGAAAGAAAGATGCCGATGTGCTTCGATCAGCTTCGCAAACCGCGCCCGAGCTCCTCGTCGCCGCTTCCTCCGCTTCCAGTATGTGGACCGCCAATGCGGCAACCATGGTCCCGTCTTGCGACACTGCGGACGGCAAGGTCCATTTCACCCCGGCGAATCTCTCCAGCAAACTGCACAGAGCGATCGAGGCCGATGAAACCGCTCGCGCCCTCCGTACCATTTTTTCAGATACTTCGAAGTTTTCCGTCCATTCTCCGCTCGAGGGTGGGCAGGCCATGAGCGATGAGGGGGCCGCCAACCACACCCGCTTTGCGCCTTCTTTTTCTTCCAAGGGGCTCCACCTGTTCGTTTTTGGAGCCTCATCGCTTAAAAGCGATCTACCTGCCCCCAGAAAGTTCCCCGCTCGCCAAACATTAGAAGCCTCCCAAGCGATCGCACGCCTCCATAAACTTGATACAACTGACGTTCTTTTCCTCCAGCAATCAAACGAGGCCATCGACGCAGGCGTCTTTCACAACGACGTAATATCAGTCGGGCACCTCTCTACTTATCTTTATCACGAAAAGACCTTCCAAACAGGCAAAGCTGCCATCGACCAGATTGCCTCTTCTTTTCAAGGGAATCTGGATGCCATCGAAGTCGTCGACGAAGAAGTCTCCCTAGAAGACGCCGTTTCAAGCTACCTTTTCAATAGTCAAATCGTCTCTCTCCCCAACGGAAAACTTGCGATCTTTGCTCCCTCCGAGTGCAGAGAAGTCGAATCCGTTCATCTCTTCCTGCAAAGGATTCAATCTTGTTCGAGCAATCAGATTGAGGAGATCCACTTTCTCGATCTAAAGGAAAGCATGCGTAACGGAGGAGGTCCTGCCTGCCTTCGACAACGCGTCGTGATGAACCAAGAAGAGATTACCGCCCTCAGTGGTCGAATCATCATCGATGACGAGCTCTTCTCTGAACTTGAAGCCTGGATCAAGCAGCACTACCGTGACGAGCTTTCGAGAGAGGATCTATCCGACCCTAAGTTTCTAGAAGAAACGCGAACCGCTTTAGACAAACTGACTCGAATCCTAAAACTCGGAAATCTATACGACTTCCAAAACAAATGACTGTTCGATCCACACTAAGTCCAATCTCCAAAGTTAAAATGAGACTCCTCTCTCTCCTAGCCGGACTTCTCTCTCTGGCCTCTTGTCACGCTGCTCCCGACGCCAACGAAAACAGAGGTAAACTCGTCATTGTGGGAGGCGGTCTAAGAGCAAGCAACGAAGCCATTTACCGCAGCTTCATTGATGGCGCCCAAGGGGGACAAATCGGCATCATCCCGGCAGCCAGCGGCAAACCCGCAAAATACTCAAATCTATTCAAAGAAGCCCTCATCTCATACGGAGTATCCGAAGATCGTATACACATTCTCCCAATTGCAGTCAGAGACGACTCCACAACGCCCAGTGTCGACGAATCCCAATGGGCTCGCAATGCATGGAATGAGTCGATCGTTGAAAAAGCCCGCAATCTAAATGCAGTATGGTTTACCGGCGGAGACCAGTTCCGTATTCAACAATCTCTTGCAGATGAATCAGGATCAGATTCTCCCCTCCTCGGCGCTATTCGACGCATGTACTCCGAAGGGGGCACTATCGGGGGCACCAGCGCGGGAGCTGCGATCCAGAGCAACCCCATGATCCTCGGCGGCACCAGTTTAGACGCCTTCGACTTTGGAAGCCAAAGCCAGTACCCAGGTATGGAGTCGCAGGAGAACGGACCTCTCGTCTTGGGTACGGGACTCGGCTTTTTCCCTCACGGAATCATCGATCAGCACTTTGAGCGCAAAGCCCGTCTGGGGCGACTCGTGGTCGCCTTGCTTGAAAACGAAAAGGCGCAAAGGCTCGGATTCGGCGTAGACGAAGATACCGCTCTTGTTTACGACGCTGCACAAAACAAAGGGCACGTAGTGGGTTCTGGCACCGTCGTTTTCGTAGATGCGGCCAAAGCCCTTGCAACGGATACCTCTCTCACGGGCGTTTCGCTAAACGTTCTCTGCCACGGAGACGCCATCTCTTTCGCAGACATGCAAATTTCCGTAAACCCTAAAAAGACCGTCATCTCAGAGGAATACCTCTCCTTGCAACGCACCCCCCTCT
>JBCCZW010000287.1:0-6048 GCA_039186805.1 Verrucomicrobiota bacterium | reverse complement strand
GAACCAAGCCAACGATCACTAAAATCGCCGTGGTTTAAGCGATGAGTTCTACTGTAGATCAAAGTCTCCCCTACAAACCGCCTTCGCGGCAGTTTTTCGAGCGTAGCGCAATATTGGGTACAATTTTCACGGCGATCGTCGGACTCTTTGCGGTATTAGACGTAAATCCTTTAGTGGTCTTTACTGAGGCTCACTATGCCTGGGATCTGACCAAAGAGATGATGCCGCCGAAGCTTTCTTTGCTTTGGGAATCGAACGGCTTGTATGACTCGATTGGAGAAACGATTTCCGCAGCTTTCTTGGGAACTGTTTTTGGAGGCACCTTTGCCTTGGTTTTGTCTTTCTTGGCGGCTCAGAACACGGCGCCTTCCAAGTGGGCTCGGTCTGTGATGCGTACGATTTTCTCTGTGGAGAGAGCGATTCCGGAATTTGCAACCCTTTTGGTAATTATCGCGGTCGTGGGGGTGGGTCCCTTTACTTCCACCTTGGCGTTGACAATCGCAAGTATCGGTTTTTGCGGGCGCCTTTGCGCGGATGCGATTGAAAACATTGATAGGAAGCCCATTGAAGGCTTGGACGTAGTAGGTTCGACTCAGCTTCAGACGATTCGCTATGGGGTGTTGCCGCAGGTGGCGCCGAGTTTCCTTTCAACGCTTTTCTACATGTTCGACGTCAACTTAAGGCGGGCGATTGTTTTGGGTTACTTTGGGGGCGGGGGTCTCGGCTTCGAATTGGAGCGCTCCAAGGGGATGCTTCAGTACAAGGATATGTTGGCCTACACCTTGTGCATCATCGTTTTGGTGATGCTTATGGAGAGAGTGTCTGACTTCGTGCGCAGACGTATAATTAACGTGGATACACAGCTGAAATGAACAGAACAATTATTACAAATGCTCGCATCGTATTGCCCGAACGATGCATCGAAGGGTCGCTTGTCGTCGAGGACGGCAAAATAGCATCGATCGAAGAGGGCGGCTACTACCCTGACGAGTACGATGCGTGCGGCCATTGGCTGATTCCCGGCGTGATCGATATTCATACCGACTATATCGAGAAGGAGCTTCATCCACGTCCAAGCGCCGGTTTTCCGATCGAGCTGGCTTTCCACATGATGGATATGCGGGCGCTCGCTTCGGGGCTTACAACGGTTTTAGGGGCGGTTAGAATTTCGGATGATCCTTGGAAAAAGGGGAGCGAGTTAAGAAACAACTTTGGCCTAAACATGGCCGATGAGTATGAGCGAATGGCGAAGATTTCTTCGGCTCGTCACTACATGCACGTGCGTTGGGACACCAATTTCGAGCCAGTCGAGGAGATCGTTGAAAAGCTCTCTACTTATTCGCGGCTGGGGAATATCGTTTATAATGAGAACATTCCCGGGCAGCGACAGTTTCGCAGTCTTGAAGACGTAGCTGCAAAGCGAGCGGCTGCGAAAGGGATTACTCAGGAAGAGGCGATGGCTATTCTTCAAGAGACGATAGATATTAACAGCAAGATCAACAACCGCGATGTCGTGCGGGATAAGTTCTCGGGTTCGATCTGCATTGGCAGTCATGACGATACTTTGGTCGAGCACGTAGATGAAGCGAAGGAAGCGGGGGCGACCTTGGCCGAGATGCCGACCACCATTGAAGCGGCTCGTCGGGCGAAGGATCTTGGCTTGTACGTTTGCATGGGAGCGCCGAATTATTACCGCGGCGGTTCTCATTGCGGTAATCTCTCTTGTATTGATGCCTTGGAGGAAGACTTGGTTGACTCGCTTTGCAGCGACTATCACTTCCCGTCTATGCTGGGCAGTGTCGTTAAGATGATCGACAGCGGCATGGAACCGTGGAGAGCGGTCAACCTGATCACTCTCGGCCCTGCGAAGACGCTTGGCTGGGAAGAGCGTTTGGGCAGTATCGAGGTGGGCAAGTTGGCCGATTTGACTCTATTCGAGGCTCGTGAAGGCTATGGCCGCGTAGAAGAGGTTTGGGTTAATGGCGTATCCAAATTTTCGATGAACAGCCCCGACCCAGCTCTAGTTTAGAATCTGCATTTTGACTGAGAACGACGAAATAGTCGATTCCGAGACCGAGAAGAAGGAAGCGAATAACTGGACTCTTATCCGCTGGATGCTGGGCCTTTGCTGGCAGGAGCGATCTTTGTTTGTGGCGGCAGCGGCACTGCAAGTTCTTCTGACTTGCTTCGCTGTCTTCGGATTGAATTTGGTTGGTTTGGGTATCGACTACCTGGGCTATGCGTCAGGTTCCAATGCTGAGGAGCCTTCCCTTCCGTTCGGTTGGGTTCCTCCTGAGCATTGGGAGCATATGTCGGTGATTTTGGCGATTGCGGCCGGAGCGATGATCGCGGCGGTGTGTAATGGCGTACTCTTTTTCGGGGCGTCGATCAGCATGGCTTCATTGGTCCACAGTCGATTAGCTCCGAAGTTGCAGCGGGAGGTTTTTGCGAAATTGCAGGAGGCGTGCATGCGTTTCTACTCGAAGCATCCCAGCGGAGCGATGATCAATCGGGCTACGGGAGACATTCAAGCGGTGCGATCGTTTGTGGACATGGCTCTGGTGGAGGCCATTGCATTGCTCATTACGGTTTCGATCTACGCTGTATTCATGTTTCGAATTCATTCGGGATTAGCTGCGGCATGTTTGGTTTTCGTTCCGATGATGATTTTCGGCTCAGCGCGCTTTTCGACAGTTTCTCGACCGCTGTTTAAGGCGTATCGGGAGTCGTTCGACAAAATGATCTTTTATCTCTCCGAAGCGATCCGCGGAGCCGAGGTGATTCGCGGCTTTTCGATCGAGAAGGAAGCGATCGAGAAGATGCGGAGTATGAATGATGAAATCTGGGGAAGACAGAAGAAGATCTTCCACAGCATCAGTACCTATGCTCCCACCATAAATTTTCTATCGCATACTAGCTTGTTCGTTCTGCTGGTTTTTGGCGGCTATTTGGTGACTCAAGACGAACTCTCGCTTGGGGCCGGACTGGTTGTATTCGCTGGATTGTTACAGCAGTTCGCGAATCGAATCGGCAATGTGGCTCAGATCGCGAATGCGATGCAGGAGAGCTTGACGGGGGCTCGCCGACTGAGAGAGCTGTTGGACGTCGAACCGTCGGTGGCTCAGCCTGAGAAGCCAGCGATGATAGAGAAGTTTGTGGGAAGCGTCTGTTTCGAGCGAGCGAGCGTTTCGTACACGAAAGACAGAAACGCCCTGGAGGAGATCGATTTCGAGGTTAAGCCAGGGGAAGTGGTAGCCTTGGCCGGAGAAACGGGCTCGGGTAAGAGCTCTTTGTTGAACTTGATTCCGCGTCTTTACGATCCTGATACGGGTCGCGTGTACGTAAGTGGGGTAGATGCGCGAGAGATCGACTTGAACACTCTGAGGCGGAACGTTGGCGTCGTTTTTCAGGAAGCCTTTATTTTCAGCAAATCGATAGCGGACAACATTCGCTTTGGAGATGCGAAGGCATCTTTGGAAAAAGTGATGAAGGCGGCTAAGATCGCCTGCGCGCATGAGTTTATACAGGATTTGGACGACGGATACGACACGGTGATTGGCGAGATGGGGGTGGATCTATCGGGAGGACAGAGACAGCGATTGAGCATCGCTCGAGCGTTGCTGACGGATCCCAAGATCTTGTTGTTGGACGATCCTACTTCGGCCATCGATCCCTCGACGGAGGCTCGGATTTTCGAAGGACTTAGGTCTGAGATATCGAGTCGTACGGTTTTCATCGTCGCCCATCGATTGTCGACTCTCGCAAGAGCCGATCGTGTCGTCGTGCTTGAGAGGGGACGTATTGTACAAGCGGGTACGCATGAGGCGTTGAAACGCCTTCCAGGGCCTTACTGTCGTATGATGGAAGCGCAAGACGGCCTGAGCATGGAAAGCGAGGCGTTGACGGCATGAGCTGGGCGCAGGTAGCGGGATTGGCGGAACGCGCTGGCGAGGCTGATGAGAAAAAGCAGCGCCTAGATATGAAGTACATTTTGCGGATCTTCCGTTATATGGATCCCTTCGCTGCCCTGAGAAATCGCTGTTTATTTCTTTCCGCACTGAGGTCTGTCTTGAGACCGACTCAAGGTTTGGCGATCAGCATGATCATCAATGGTCCCATCACTGAAGGCGATATGAGTGGGATCGTCTGGGGGGCATTGGGATTTTTGATACTTTCGGTCTTCACGGAGCTAGTATTTCACCTTCGGATGAAGGCTTCTCTTGAGCTGGGAGAGCGGGTGACTCAGGGGCTTCGCAATGGGCTGTTCGAGAAGCTGCAAGACTTTACTTTGGGCTATTACACGAAGACGAAGGTTGGAAGCGTATTGAGCCGCTATATTTCAGATATCGAAGCGATGCGCCGGGGGGTGCATACGGTATTCTTCTTTGGACTGATGCTGGTGGGACAAATGATCTTTGCGAGTATCTTCATGCTGGCGAACAATCCAGCTTTGTTCTGCACGCTCTTGGTGGTGGCTCCGGCGATTTACTTCATCAATATCTATTTCCGGGGGAAGCTTTCGCATTGGTCGAGAGAGACGCAGCGTAGTCAGAGTCGTTTGACGAGCAAGATTGCGGAATCGGTCAATGGGATGAAGATTATACAGAGCTTTGCGCGAGAAGAGAGATCGGCGCAGGAGTATGATGAGCTGACCCAGGAGCATGCGAACAATAACCTGAATCTCGCCAAGAACACGGCGATCTACTTGCCGCTTCTCGAATTCAACACACAGGCCTTTTTGTCTGTGCTGTTGGCGATCGGTTCCTATGGGGCTTTGACGGGCAGTTTCGATTCGAGCGTTAGCGATTTTATCGCCTTTTTCTTTTTGGCGAATTACTTCTTCATGCCGGTCCAGAACATAGGCCGCATCTACACGCAAGCGTTAGCAGCTGCGGCAGGGGCGGAGCGTTTATTCGATATGCTGGATACGAGCCCTGACTCGGACGAAGGCGATGATCTTTTGAAGCCTGATCAACTGTCGGGGAGAATCGAAGCGAAGAATCTCCAATTCAGCTATGTTTCGGGCAAGCCGGTCTTGGAGGATGTGAGTTTTTGCATCGAAGCAGGGGAAACCGTGGCCTTGGTAGGGCATACCGGGTCCGGCAAGAGTACTTTGGCGAATCTGATCAGTAAGCACTATCTACCGAAAGGGGGAGCGCTTTGTATCGATGGTATGGAGACGAAAGAGATCCACGGCCCGACATTGAGACGACACTACGGAATCGTGACCCAACAAGCCTTTCTCTTCGAAGGGACTGTGATGGACAATATTTTACTCGGAACTCCGGACTCGACCGAGGTTGAGGCCGTGAAGGCGATCGAAGCGATTGATAGTATGGACTTGCTAGAAGCTCTTCCCGATGGCCTGAGCACTATGGTGGGTGAGAATGGTAAGAATCTCTCGAACGGGCAACGTCAGCTTGTGTGTTTCGCGAGAGCGATGCTGAGGGATCCGAGAGTCCTCATCCTAGACGAGGCCACCAGCTCAGTGGATGCAATGACCGAAGCGCGTCTCCAGAATTCATTGGCTAAGCTCGTGGCGAACCGTACGAGCGTGATCATCGCTCACCGCTTGAGCGTCGCGAAGAAAGCAGATCGAGTGATTCTGCTCGATCATGGAAAGCTCATCGAGATGGGGACACACGACGAGCTGCTGCGACTGAGAGGCGTATATGCGAGAATGTATGCAGAGTTTAGTTCTGAAATTGGGGAACGATAGGGATAGGGCGTGTGTGTCTTTGCTATGCCGCTTCCCAGTAGGCTCTAGCTATAGTTAACTGATTGATTCGCTTTCGCATTGCCCCCTTCTTCGAACCCTCTTGTTCGGTCGCTACACATCCCTTGGGTGTTCTCGTCCTCCTCCATCCGCACAAAAAAAGACCACATCGAATGTGGCCTTATTAAGTGGTGCTCAGGGGGGGACTCGAACCCCCACGGCTTGCGCCATACGCCCCACAAGCGTACGTGTCTACCAATTCCACCACCTGAGCAGGTGCTGCGAGGTCGCAAAGAGATGGAGAGAATTTAGCGTTTGTAAAGCGCCAAAAT
>JBCCZW010000286.1:0-6050 GCA_039186805.1 Verrucomicrobiota bacterium | reverse complement strand
GTGCAAGACTACGCAATCACCGAAAAAGAAGAGGCTGGCACGCTCGACAAACTAAGAGATATGTACGTCTATCCCGATATCAAAACACTGGGTATCGAACTCGACGTACCGAAAGGCTTAGCAATTAAAGAAGCGAATGGCGCAGTGCAAGCAGCCGGCATGCAAGCCGGGGACATCATAACCTCCTTAAATGGAACCAGCGTGCTCACCTTTGGCGATCTGCAACACCGGCTCAACCAAGTGAACCGATACGCAGAAGAGATTCATCTCACCGTGGATCGAGCAGGCGAAACGAAAAAGCTGAAAGTCGAACTGCCAGAACGCTGGTGGTTTACCGACCTCGCATTTCGCTACTGGAGTATCGATCCTCTCGTCTTCTTTGGATCGAAGCCATTGAAGGATGCGGAAAAGGCCGAACTCGATTTGCCTCTAGAAGGATTCGCCTCCCGAGTCACTGAGGTCGACATCAATGCGCTGCTCGAAGGCGCTCACGATCTCGAAGAAGGCGACATCATCGTTTCCGTTGACGGCGTTAAAACCGATGAGGTAACTCAAGATGTCATCACTCATATAAAGCTCCACCACAAAGCGGGAGAGAGTATGACTCTCGGCGTGTACCGAGAAGGCGCTGTTCAAGAAATGCCTCTCACCACTAAGCGACAACGCTACCGCAAAAGATAAGCGACATGGTTTCTATATCGCAAGTCCAAGCGCCACCTTTAACCAATAACACAATAACTATGAAAACAATCATCGGCCTCTCCCTAGGCGCTCTTTCCGCGACCTCTATACTCATGGCTCACGAACCAGTAGAGCTTCCCGAAGGCTATCCGGAAATGCCGGAACTCGAAGCGCGAATACATGAAATCGGCGATAGAGTCGGCTCTTTAATGGCAAGTGGATGGATGGCAGTCGACGAGGACGGCGATGGCAGAGTACCTCTCAAAACAGTCCTCAAATCGCTAATGGGAAAAGGCTTTGCTCGAGTCAACGAAGGTCCTGTGCCCGAAGAAGCCGCTCAGCAAGGCGGAGCCGAAGCCTACCACCGGAGAATGGCCGAGATGGACAAGACAATCGCCCAACGCCTCAAAGGAGACGAATCTGGAATGATAGGCAAAGAAGAAGCTATTGAGCTCTTCGAAACCGCCATCTACGAATTCATGATCAACCGCAACGCTGTTCTGGATATCAACAAGGATACAAAGCTCACCTTGGAGGAATATGCCACGGGTTTCCCCATTCGAGAAGGCGAGGAAGCCGATGACGAAGGCTACACGAAAAACCAGAGAGAAGGATTTGCCAATCAGGACCCCAACAAAGACGGCGTCATCTCCAGCGACGAATGGATAAGTCCAATGATGGTACACTTCATGGAAGAGCTCGCGGAGATCAGCACTATCACCCTGTGGATCGACCGACTCGACGCGGACTCTGACGGCTCCATCTCCAAAGCGGAATTGGCGGTAGCCCTTCCCAATGCAGGCGACGTGCTGCCGGAGAGCATTCCTCTCAGAAGCGCCATAGCCCACATCCGCGCCCTCCCTCACGAACTGCACAAGGAGCTGGCAGCCGCCTTGTTGCCCACTAGCTGACTCGCCATTCTTTAGATCTACCGGCTCAAGCGATAGATCCCCCGGCTTAAAGCCATCTAGCGCTTGCGCCAAACTGTATTCAAAAACCTTTACGCAATAGCATGCTCCCATCCGCGCTCAAAATAGCCCTATTCGCGCTCGTATTCACATCCGCAACTTTTAACGCGATCGCCAAGCCCATCATAAAAGGAGAGGACAACTTCGAGTTCATCTACCAAGCCACTATTCCCCAGCTTACTGAAGATGCGCGCCTTTGGCTTCCCCTCGCCCAGTCAGACCGCAACCAAAAAGTCGATACCGTATCTATAACAGCTCCCGGCGATTACCTTATCCAAGAAGAGAGCAAATTCGGCAACCGCTACCTCTTCGTCGAGCTTTCGCCAAAAATGAGCGGCCGAACGGTCGAAATCGTCTACACTGTCCAAAGGACAGAAAACACCGGCGAACCCCTCTCGGAATTGGGCGAAAACGCTGCGAAATACCTCACGCCCAGCTCTCTCGTCCCTCGAAATGCCCGGCTCGCCAATATCGCAAAACAAGCCACCTCCGCATATTCGAATCACGACGCGAAAGCTCGCAAGCTCTACTGGCACACCCTCGAAGAAATGCGCTACGATAAAAGCGGCGCCGGCTGGGGTCGCGGCGACGCAATGCGGGCCTGCGATTCCAAGAACGGCAACTGCACCGACTTCCATTCCTACTTTATCGCGCTCGCTCGGACCCAGGACGTACCTGCGCGCTTCTCTATCGGCTTCACTATACCCGCCGACCGCAACGAGGGTAAGATCAAAGGCTACCACTGCTGGGCTGAATTCTATACCGACGGCAAATGGACGCCCGTCGACATCAGCGAAGCCGATAAGTATCCAGAACTCCAGGACTATTACCTCGGCAACCACCCCGCCAACCGCTTCCAATTTACTGTCGGCCGAGACCTAGAACTCGAACCCGCACCCCAATCAGGCCCCTTAAATTACCATATCTATCCTCACCTAGAGGTAGCGGGAGAGCCAGTAGAAGTAGAAACTTACTTCCGCTACAAAAGACTGTAGACGCCGTCACCGGCTGCGTTACGCGATCAACGATCGCGCCTACAGAGTTTCAATACAATCTTCTATCATCCAACGCGGATCACAGCATTCTATCAGGTTTTTTGGATAGAAGATGAGGATAGAAGATAGAAGATAGAAGAGTCTCTTCTGACCTCTGTCTCCTATCCCCTGTCCCCTATCTCCTGTCTCCTGTCCCCTGTCCCCTGTCTCCTGTCTCCTGTCCCCTGTCTCCTGTCTCCTGTCCCCTCACCTCAACCTCCTGTAGTCTCCCTCTCGATACGTCACCCCTTCTTCATCCAACTTCTCTAGCAACGGCAAAAACACGCGCCTGGTAGAATCAATCCGCTCCCGCATCTCTCCCGCAGTCGCTTGTCCCACTTCCTTCAAGTAAGCGACTACCTCATCGCGAATCTCCTCAAACCCCGTTCGCGCGATGACCGCCTTCTCACCCAGAGACACCGCTTCCTCAACATCGATCAGAAACTTCAGCGCTTTCGTCTCATCCGCATCGCGGGCCAACTCTGCCCGACTCGGCGGCTTTCGCAGACTCTCTGCCAGCAGTTTTCGAATCCGCTCCGCCGCGCCTTCAAGAGCCTTCGGCAAGCAAGGCTGATGATCTCGATGGCGTATCCAATTTCCCTGACGCATCAAAGCTTCCGCCTCAAGACCCTCTAAAAGCACCTCGAAAAGCTCTTTCTGAGGAAGCAAAGCGCCTACCTGGGCGCGCAATTTCGAAAGAGAAACCCCAACCAACTCGGGCCTTTTCTTATGATGCCTCACCACCAAATTGATCGCCTCACCAGACACCTTCTCCCACCAACGAGACTCGAAAAGCCAACCGCTTCGCTCGACCAGCGCTTCCTGAACAACTCTTTTGCTGATCGCTTTCGAGATCGCATCTTTTGAAAAATGAGACGCCTCCAAAAAACCCTTCCTACGAACCGCTTTATCTCTTATCAGCAAGCTCTCGATCAATGTATCCAAACTCTCAGGATCCTTCGCTCTCGCCTCCAAGAAAGCGACCTGCCAATCTTTTCTAAACGACCTTCGCTCAGCAGCCGGATCCAACACAACGCCACCCGCCAGAGTCACTCCCAGTGACGGATCACGCAATACAAAGCGATCGCCCAGCCAAGCATTCACAGGTTCGAAAAACCTCATCTGGGCCAATGCGGGTTTTCCTATCTCCAAGCAGTCATTCTCCAGCAAATGAATACGCGCGCGTTGATTGCCGCTGCCATAATGAAACTGAACTTCTCGCCCCGATCGAAAGGAAAGTCTCGATAATCGCTTCACAAGATCCAGACGATCCAAAATCCGGACCTCCACATCCAAAGCCAAGCTCGCCTCCCCCACACCGGGCGAGGTCAATAGCGCCCCCCGACTAAGACCCGCCTTGCCCTTCTGCTCTCTCCCTAAACCGCTTAAATTCATCGCCGTTCGCGTGCCAGGCTCAACGCTGCCTTGAGATCGATTGTGCGACTGCAACTCTCTCACATGGACCTTCGTTCCGGTGGGTTGAATCACCAAATCGTCTCCCGCGCGTACCTTCCCGTCAATCAGAGTTCCCGTCACCACGGTACCCACCCCTTTCAAGGAAAACACTCTGTCCACCGGTAGACGCGGTTTGCCGCAATCCCTCACGCGATCCAATCGACTCAGCTCGTGAGCAACAGCGAACCGCAACGCGTCGATTCCTTCACCGGCGTGTACCGAAGTAGGCACTACAGGCGCACCCTCCCAAAGACCGCCCGCAAGGTTCTCCTTGATGTCCTCCGCTACCAAATCGATATCATCGAAAAGATCAGTCTTCGTCAAAGCGACTACCGCTTTTCTAACCCCTAGGTAATTCAGAATCTGATAATGCTCTTCCGTCTGCGGCATCCAACCGTCGTCCGCCGCAACCACCAACAAAGCCAAATTGATCGAGCCCACTCCTGCGACCATATTCTTAACGAAGTCCGCGTGCCCCGGCACATCCACTATCCCCACCGACAGCCTATCGCCGCTTCTCTCAGGATCATCCATAGCCAGATTCGCAAACCCGAGATCGATGGTCAGACCGCGAGCCTTCTCCTCAGGCAATCGATCCGGATCCGTCCCCGTCAATGCCTGAACCAAAGAACTCTTCCCATGGTCGATATGACCCGCTGTACCCAAAATGAAATGACGCATCGAGGACAAAGTAAAACTAATCAATTATAGAAACGATCGACAACCACCATCGGAGAATCCAGCTTACGAGTCCTCATCAGCCGCTCTCCCCCAGCAGATCCTTCAGGGCTTCGACCACTTCCCCATCCTGCTCGGGCGACACGGTCCTCAAGTCGATCTTCAAGCAATCATCCGAAACGTAGGCGACTACCGGTGTCTTTCTCATTCGTAGTTGCTTTGCCGCTACACTCAATCCGATGCTTTTCAGCCGAATATCTAGGGTAATCGATGGAATCTCGGCCTTAGGCATCGTCCCGCCACCACAGCGCGATACGCCCTCCCCGCATTCCACCTTGAGAGTAGCTAACTGTTCCACTATCGCCACCGCCCTTTCCTTCAGCGCATCACAGCTCTCACCCAACATCTTGAGCAAACGCAGATCGGGTTTTTCAGACGCTTCTAAATAGGTCATCACCGACTCTTCCAAAGCCGCAAAAATCATCTTATCGCAGCGTAAGGCCCGAAATAAGGGGTTCTTTTTTAAACGCCTTATCAGATCCTCGCGTCCCGCAATAACGCCTGCTTGCGGACCGCCCAGCAACTTGTCCCCGCTGATACACACTAAATCGACACCCGCCCTCAAGGCTTCAGTAATCATCTCTTCATGGGGAATCGCAGCCAACTCTTCGGTCGATACCAAGGCCCCGCTACCCAGATCCAAAACCACTGGAATGCGATGCTCGCGCCCCAACGAAACCAGGTCCTCCAAACTTGGTTCCTCCACAAAACCCTCTTGGTAGAAGTTTGAACGGTGAACCTTCATCAGAATGCCTGTAGCCGAGCCGATGGCTTTCGCGAAATCCTCGATCTTCGTGCGATTCGTCGTACCCACTTCTTTGAGACAAGCTCCACTCGATTCCAAAATCTCAGGAATCCGAAAACCGCCGCCGATCTCAATCAACTCTCCTCGAGAAATCACGACCTCCGGTCGGGAAGCCGGGGCCAACTCCCGGAGCATAAGCACCAAGGCCGCAGCGCAATTATTAACCGCGGTCGCCGCCTCCGCGCCGCATTGCAATGCGAGGCAACGCTCCAAAAACGCCCCGCGCCGACCGCGTTCGCCCGTATTCAAATCGAATTCGAGATTCGAATAGCCTCCTGCGATCTCCGCCACCTTCTCGACCGCCTTAGCTCCCAAAGGACTGCGCCCAAGATTCGTATGAATAAGAACGCCCGTCCCATTGATAACCCG
>JBCCZW010000285.1:0-6050 GCA_039186805.1 Verrucomicrobiota bacterium | reverse complement strand
CTCTGCTGCTCGATAGTCGAGACTAGGTCTCGACTATCCCTGCTGTTAGCGTGGAGGTCTCGTCTCCCGAGCGGTTCCGCGTAAAGGCTCCTTTGGAATTGGAAAGCTATGGTGATGAGCTGGATAAGCTGAAGTCTGCGGGCCAGGACGCCTTTGCGGCGATTAGCGCGATACCCGGAATCGTGGATGTTAACTCAAGCCTGGCGAAAGGGAATCCTGAGGTTCAGATCGTCTACAATCGAGAGCGTCTCTCTCAGTTGGATCTGCAGTTGAAGCCGGTCGCGGAATTGGTTCGGAATAAGATCCAGGGACAGGTGCCGACGGAGTTCAAGCAGCGAGACCGGCAGATTGATATTCTTGTTCGCCTGGATGAAGATGGTAGGATGGGATTGGAGGCTCTGAGACAGATTGTGGTGAACCCAAGAGGGCGCGTGCCTGTGATCTTGGATACGGTTGCTGATTTGCGAGTGAGAGAGGGTCCCAACGAAATCCGCCATCTTGATCAGCAAAGAGGGATGGTAATTTCAGCGAATGTCGATGGTATCAGTTTATCGGATGCGACTGCTTTGATTGGCGAAGCTATGTTGCGAGTTGAACTGCCGGATGGGTTTGATTTCGAAATCAAGGGACAAGCGGAGGAGATGGAGCGTTCGCTTAACAGTATGTTCTTCGCTTTAGGTTTGGCTTTATTTCTCGTCTACATTGTGATGGCAAGCCAGTTTGAATCGCTGCTCCATCCCTTCATTATTCTGTTTTCCGTGCCGTTGGCGATTATCGGCGTTTTAGTTACGCTTTTCGTTGGAGGGTGGTCGCTCAATATCTTAGTCTTCATCGGCTTGATCATGTTGGCGGGGATCGTGGTGAATAATGCGATCGTATTGGTCGACTACATTAATAACATGCGTCGTCAGGGAGTGGAAAAGGAAGTGGCGGTGAAGCGGTCTTGCGAAGCTCGTTTTCGCCCGATCTTAATGACGACGATGACGACTGTTTTGGGTTTGGTGCCTTTAGCCTTGGGGTTGGGAGAGGGCTCGGAGATCAGAACGCCTATGGCTATCACTGTGATTTCCGGACTCACCTCTTCTACCTTTTTGACCTTAGTCGTCATACCTTCGCTCTACTTGCTGGTGGATTTTTCTAAGATCGACAGAGAGCTCGAGGAAGAAGAGACTACGAAGGTCGAGCAGACTGCGGGGGTGTAGCGAGATGAAGGATACGAAGGAATACAGCTTCTTGCCCTGGGTCGCGGTGAACCGACCGATCACCGTGTTGATGGGGTTGCTGACGACTTTGGTTTTGGGAGTGATTGCATACACCAAGATTCCTATCGAAATGTTGCCGAGCGGGATGGAAGGGAAGCGGCTTTCGGTTAGAGTATTGTATCCCAACTCAACGCCTTTAGATACTTTAGACAAAGTGGTGCGTCCGATGGAGGATATTTTGGGCACAGTGGCAGGGGTGGAACGCGTGCAGACTCGAGCATTCAGTACGCAAGGAAGGGCTTATATCTTTTTCCACCCTGATAGGGATATGAAGGAAGCCTATGCTGATGTGAAGGATCGTATGGACCGCATTCTGCCAGAATTGCCTGAAGATGCGGACGACATCCGCGTCTACACTTACGACCAGGATGACAAGGATATTATCGAGGCTGCAATGACTTTGGGCGAGGAGATTGAGGACGTAGAGTTTTTCATTGATCGCTATATTCAGCCTGCTTTGGAACGGATTGACGGGGTGGGCGATGTTGATATCAAAGGTTTTGGTCGGCGAGAGGTCGAAGTCGCTTTTGATCAGGAGAAGCTGAAGGCCCACAATATCGATATCTATCAGCTCACGAATTCTCTTCGCTTGGAGAACTATACTCTAAGCGCGGGCAAGATTGACGAGTCGGGTAATGAGTATTTGGTTCGTTCGGTTGGCAAGATCGACCAGCTCGAGGTTTTGGGAGACCTGATTGTAGATAAGGAGCTGGGATTGCGGCTGAAGGATATTGCCGAGATCAGGCAAGATCGCCAAGCGGATCACGGTACTTGGAGATTGGAGGGTTCGCGGTCATTTGGGGTGGATATCAAACGCTCGTCGGAGGCCAATATCGTCGAGATTAGTAGGGCGGTGAAGCGGGTGTTCGATCGCTTCGAACGCTCTAAGCGGTGGCCTGGCATTGAGTTCTATACTTTCTTCGATCAGGGAGATCATATCTTGGAGTCGGTGAACAATCTTAGAAATTCCGCTCTTTGGGGCTGCGCGTTTTCATTTGTAGTTTTGATGGCATTTTTGCGATCAGCCAAGATTACGCTGACGATTACTTTGGCGATACCGTTGTCATTGTTATGCGCGATCGTCGTGCTCTATTTTATGGGTTGGACCATGAATATGCTGACGATGATGGGCTTGCTGGTTTCGGTGGGACTCGTCGTCGACAACGCTATCGTGATGGTAGAGAATATTTTTTCGAAGAGGGAGAATGGGCTCGAAGCGAAGAAAGCCGCCTTAAAAGGAGCGAGCGAGGTGGGCCTAGCGGTGACGATGGCTACTTTGACGACGATTATCGTATTCGTTCCGCTGTTACTGATGGACTCGGGGGGTGAAATGAAGTTCTTCATGCAGAAGATCGGCTTAACGGTGATCTCCGCGTTGTTAGCTTCCTTGATAATCGCGCTCGTTTTGATTCCGATGGCGACTAGCAAATTCAAGAAACTTTCTTCCGCTCGGAAACGCGAGGTGAGGACAGGTTGGCTGAATAGGATCTATCAGAGAGTTTTGGCCTCTGTATTGAGAGATCGGATGCACGCGGTTTGTTTGATTCTGGTTGTCGGAGTACTTACTTATTGGCCGATCAAGGAAGAAATGATTGGCTCTGGGGGAGGGCGAAGTTCCGATACGAGAGTTCATGTGAGCCTTTCGATGCCGTCTGGCTTATTAAAGGAAGAAGTCGGGGCAATCGTTGCTTCTATGGAGTCCTATCTCGAGGAGAACCGTGGTAGATTCAATTTTGAGACTTACTCATCGTATCATTCTTCTGATTACGCTTTTATGCGTATCAAGCTGAAGTCGGAAGATATGGATTGGTATCAAATCGCGTATCGGGGGATCATCGATACGCTTGGCTTGAGAGGAGATTCTGGAATGACGCGGGAGGACATAATCGATAACCTGATGGAAAATCTCCCTTTGCCGCCTGGATCTAAATTGCGAATTGCAGGAGAGTCTAGCGGAGATCCGACACGATCTTTCGGAATTACATTGTATGGAGATGATACTGAAACTTTGTACGCCTTGAGTGGAGAGGTTGAGCGGAGATTAAGAACGGTTGAAGGGCTTTTGGCGATCGAGACGGACACAGAGGAGAACAACCAGGAGTTGGGAATTCGGATCGACCGGGATAAAGCGGTACGACTAGGCATCAATCCGAGGGATGTATCTGGAGCGATTTCTTATGCGATGAGGGGAGCGAGCTTGGGGGATTTTTCGATCGATGGGGGTACGGAAATGCCTATCCGAGCCAAAGTGGATGAGGATGATCGTCAAACGATGAACGAACTGAGGACGCTTACTTTTGAGGCGGACGATGGGACGGAGGTGCCTCTGGAGAACATTACTGATCTGAGTTTCCGGGATACGTCCCGTTCGATTATGAGGTACGACCGCAAGACTTCTTTGCGGATTCGCGCGGTAGTCGATATTGCGGATGTGAGGGAGTTGTTCCGCAAGATTGATGGGGTAATGGAAGGATTCGAAATGCCGGAAGGTTATTCTTGGGATAAAGGGGGCAGCTCTCGAAGGATAAAGAGGGACAACGATGATATGCAGTTCGCGATTATCCTGATGGTGATCTTCGTTGTATTCTTAATGGGGATACTTTTCGAGTCTTTCATTCTGCCGATAGCTGTATTGGCGAATATGCTCTTGGCTTTAGTGGGCGTAGTTTGGATGTGCGTCTGGACGGATACCCCATTTTCGCGTCTTGGAATGTTGGGAGCCCTGCTGCTGGGCGGTATTGTGGTCAATAACGGAATTGTTTTGATCGATTTGGCGATGCGATTGATGAAGCAAGGGTATTCTCGAACGGAGGCGCTCTTGGAGGCCAGCAGGCAACGCTTTCGTCCCATTTGGATTACTTCTTTGACGACGATGTTCGGGATGATGCCGATGGCGATTGGAGGAGCGAAGTTGGTGAACGAGTCCTATGCCCCGATGGGAAGAGTCATTATCAGTGGCCTCTTGATATCGACCTTGTTGACTGTGATTGCGGTGCCTTTGTTCTACGTCCTATTGGATGACCTGAGAAACTGGGCGCTGGGTTGGCTGAACCGCATTGTGCTGCGGAAGAAAACTGAGGCAATGGCGGTTGCGGAGGACTAGGTTATGTTAGGTTCGGGACGGCGCCCGAAGCCTACCTAGGTCTAGGGCGTTAGGCGCTGAATTTCAGGAAGACGTAGCCGACATCCAATGACGTTCGGTTTTTGAGATAGCCGTGCTTTTGATTCCAGACGCCGGTTTTTAGATCTTCTCTGAGGCTCGCCAGGCCGGCCTCGACTTCCTCTCTTGGGGATTTAGCGAAGGAGGATATTCCGGCTTGAGCGATTGGGTCGAGGTAGAATTCGGGGCGTTGCCAATTGGCGGCTGCGAAGTTATCGACGAGATCGTGGGGAAGCGAGAATCGTTCGAAGGAGAAGCTCAAGTCGAGGGTTTGTTCGACGTACGACTGGATCTCTCCAAGTCTGGGCATCCATTCTTCGTCGAGCGATTTGAATGCGGGAAAGTAATCGTGTAACCAAAAGTTGGATTCGAATGAGGTGTCGAATGAGAGAATGACGATTGGCCCATCTGGGCAGACGCGTTTGGCTTCAGAAAAGGCTTTGAACCAGTTGGCGAAGTGATGGATGCAAAGCGTCATCATCACGCCGTCGAAGCTATTTTCTGGAAAGGGAAGCTCTTCGGCGGAGCCCGCAATCCATTTGAGATGCGGGTGTTGCTTGCCTTGGTCTCTCATTGTTTGAGATGGCTCGAGAGCGGTTACCTTGTATCCAGATTCAGCTATCGCTCGGCTGTAGTTTCCTGTCCCTGCCCCTACGTCTAGGATACGTCGAGATTTGGGTAGCGCGAGGAGAGCGGCAATGCGCTCTGCGATACGCGGATCCGCGGCGCGCGTTGAAGTGTAGGTTTTCCCGATTTGGTCGTAGATCGCTGGCATGATTTCTAGTATCCCTTGCTTTTGTCGACGACATTTCGAAGTTCTCGGTTTTGACGGCGTCGCTCCAGATTGTCGAAAATGACTTCGAACCAGTTGTCATGGAGGCGATCATGGCTTCCGCCGGTATGGGGAGTGATCAGGACGTTCTTCATTTGCCAGAGGGGAGAGGACTCAGGCAATGGCTCGACTTCAAAGACATCCAGGCCCGCTCCTGCCAGCTGGCCGTTAGACAAGGCATTGATTAATGCGGCTTCATCTACGGTACCGCCTCTTCCTACGTTAAAAAAGTAGGCTCCTTTCTTAGCTGCGGCGAAGGCTGAGTTGTCGAATAGATGATGGGTTTCTTTCGTGTGAGGTAGGGTGTTTACGATTAAATCCGCTTCGCTTACGGCTGTATCTAATTCAGAACTACAGAAAATATTCTCCACGTCTCTCACCGCTTTTTCGGGATTTCCCCTTAAGCCGATAAGTCGGAGTCCGAAAGCCCTGGCGCGCTTCACGATTTCCAAGCCAATCGAGCCCAGGCCTACAACTAGCATCGTTTTGCCTCTCAGTTCAAAGCGGCCGGAAGTATAATCGAGGGGACGGTCCCAGCGGCCTTTGGTTTGGAGTTGGGAGAATCGCGGTATCTCTCTCGAGAAACTGAGTATCAACGCGAAGGCGTGATCCGCCAAGACGTGGCAGTGATTGTCCGAGCAATTGGTGAGAACGAAAGGATGAGCGATCGCTTTCGGATGATCGCGAAGCCAATCTACGCCGGATCCAAATTGTTGATACCAGACTAAATTGGGGCATGCGCTTAGATAGTCATGCGGCACGCCTCCTACTGCGATCTCGACTTCCTGCGCGACCG
>JBCCZW010000284.1:0-6062 GCA_039186805.1 Verrucomicrobiota bacterium | reverse complement strand
TAATCTCCGCGTTTCCTTTTTTGGCTATTTTTATCTCTAATTCTTCTCTGTTTGTTATCTTGAATGTGGCTCCTGCTAACATATCGATACCGAACATATTTTTGCTTGTTTTGGTATTTGCTTGGAAATTGCCCAAATAGGTTATCTCACCCTGTTTGATAGTAAAAGGTATGGACACATCGTCTTCAAGGTAATGAGTTGTCTGGCTGACGTAGTCCTTTTCGTACAAACTGTAATTATATATTTCGTAGTTTCCCGGTTTTAGTGTCTGGATCACGACTACTCCCTCTTCTGATTCGTTGGAATAGTCTGGTTCTCTTGCATAGAATCTATTCTTGTAGAAGTATTTGAATGAGTCACGATTCCCATTTTCTATATCTCTGTATTTCAAGAACAATTCTGCATATTTCACTGGTTTGATTGATCCTATCCCAAGTACGACATAGCCAGCATCTTCGCCCGTGTAATCCAGACTATGTGTAGTTTCGCAACCCGACCAGAATAGGGCAATTATTAAGAGAAGGACAGTTGAGTTTCTTTTCATGGTTTCTTTTGCTAATAAGTTATCCTATGATTTTCAGATAGGATTCCTTCGTTTGCATTACTTCAATTTGATTCAAGTATAATCACTTAATATAGTTGGGTTCTTAATCAGTGATCATCCCTTCTAGAATGAGTGCAACATGTTTCGATGTCGTTCGTGTGATCAGGATTCAAGTGAGCTTTCGTGCGGCGATTTATGTCTACTCTTCACCCAAGCGTATCCAGGGTTCCATGCTGTTGAAGCGTTCTAGTTCCCAAACGCGTTTACCGGATTTTGTGGGGTCTTCCCATGTTTGGAAGTAGTTCTCTAAATTCTTGGAGAACGAGTCTTTGGCATCGGCGTGCGGACCGGTTTGCGGGTATCTTTCGCCGTGAGGGTGACTTAGGTCGAACCATTGATCAGTTGGGTTCTGCGAGCTGTCTTTAGGGTAGTAGCGGACGAGTTTCCACCTTCCATCGCTGATCATTCTTGCGTTTCCGTATTCCGCGAATTGAAAGCGACGCCAGTCGGTGGGGCGTTGGCCGGCGAGGAGTGGGGCGAAGGAACGGCCGGGTCCGAGGGCTTTGGCTTGGCTGCCGGAGAGGGTGACGATGGTTTCGTGGAGGTCGCAGAGGTCGATGAATTCGTTGCGGACTTGGGCAGGGCGTATCCAATCTTTGGGTCCAGAAATGATGAGCGGAATGGCGAGGGTTTCTTCGGTGAGGTTGTGGGGCAAGCTGCCGTTGGCTTTGCCGTAGAGCCCGTATTGACCGGTCATGTGACCGTGGTCTGCCGTGTAGATGATGAGGGTTTTCTCCAAGAGGTTGCGGGCTTGGAGGCCGTCGAGGAATCTCCCGATTTGTTCGTCCAGCAGAGTAACGGCGGCGAGGTATTGGGCGACCCATTCCTCGTGCTGGGGTTCGTTTTCCGATTTTTGGTTAGAGCGTTCGGTCCAACTGCTGTCGCCGTAGGGGACGATCTCGGAGGCGATTTTACGGTAGTAGCTGACGCTGCGTTCAGGGAGCCCAGCAAAGGGGAAATGGGGCTCTATGTAATTAAGGCTGATGAAGAAGGGAGCGTCTTCGACGGAGTCTATAAATTCTAGGGCAGACTCGGTTAGAAACCAGGCTTGCATGCCGGTTTTGGTCATCGCTTCACCATCTACCGAGTAGTGGACTGTGCCGCTGTGGGCGTATTGCTCGATCCAGCTCATGGCTCTCAAATCGTAGCTGATCCACCGGTCGAATCCGGGAGCGGGTCGCCAGCCTTCGCCGTCGGCATGCCATTTGCCGAAGAGACCTGTTTTGTATCCGGCGGCTTGGAGCTTCTCGCCAAGGAGCGTTTCTTGAGCTAAGCGACCGGGACGATCGTAGGGCTTGTCTTCCGAAAGGAAGTCATGGATCCCGTGTTGCGAGGGGATTCGGCCCGTATGGAAGCTAGCTCTCGCAGGGGAACAGACGGGCGAGGGAGAAATGGCTGCGTCGAATCGAACTCCGTTTTCCGCTAGGTAATCCATATTGGGAGTTTGGATACGCGGGTCGCCGTAGGTACCGGTGGCCCAGCGGCCGTGGTCGTCAGCCATGAGGACGACTATGTTTGGTGGGTTCGCGAAGGCTGTTGAAGCCGACAGTGCAAGGAATGCGAATGTGGCAGGGATTAATTCTAACTTAGGAAATATCTGCATGAACTGTACCTGTGGGTTTAGTTAACATCGCCCGCTGTGCTCGCTAGATCCCTTCAGGCAATGATCCGACTTCGTCGGCCATGATTTTGTCTATTCGTTGCCCCGCGATAGCGGGGATCATTGCCGCATAGCGGATCTAGCGTAAGCGATGTTAATAACAAAGACATTTGGAGCAGAACTGAATTAAGCTTTGCCGCCGAAGGAGACATAGTCATCTAGGTCGAGCATATCGAAGGAAGTGATGACATCTGTTCTTTCGGGGGCGAGTTCTTCGTGCATGCCGTTGAACTTCGCTCTGTAGGCGACGTTGTCCGGCGCGCGATTTGTGTGATAGTCAGACCAGGCTAGGATATCGATGAGGGTGAGATCTCGCCCTAGGTTTTTCATTACCCAGGTTAGGATCTCCAAATCTCCTATGCCCGTTTCGACTTCCTTTTTGAAGGCCTCCGGGCCGATCTTGACGTAGTTGAAGAAGTGAAGGTCCAAGTTGCAGGCGAATCCATATTCGCCGTTGGTTCCGGCGATCACAGCGCGGCATTTGTCGATGATGCGAGGCAAAATTACAAAGCCGCCGAGGCGAACGCGCGGGCTTCGAGGGGGGTGTTTCGTAAGGTCAGGCGCGGCGTAGTCTATCATGATGTCGTGTACTATGCAGCTCTCGCGCCGGATTGAGCTAGGATATAGAATACTAGGATTGGGTTTTAACATCGCTCCTTGCACTCGCTAGATCCTTGCGGGCGATGATCCGACTGCGTCGGCGATGATGGGGTTGAGGTTGTTTGATTTGTCGACTGGTGCGCGGAGAAGTCAGCGACTTCTCCCTACCTGACTTGCTGATTCTAGGGAGGATTCGGTGAGTCCTCTATTTTGCATCCCAGAAATACCGTCTAAATCCTGGCCCCGCTGTAGCGGGGATCATTGCCGCACAGCGGATCTAGCGTTAGCGATGTCTTGACCACTTCCGCTTCCCTTACTTGTGCGGTTCGGGTAGGCCTCTGGCGGTGAGAAATGCGATGAGGTAGAGGAGGCTGAAGAGTCCGAAAGCGATGCCGGGATTGGTGATCGCGAACAGCGAGCCGAGGACCACGGGACCTAGACCGCTGCCCATGGCGGCGCGGGCGCGGAAGAGGCCGAGGTATTCGCCTTGGCGATCGGCGGGCGCGTAGAGCGAGGCGAGACTCGAAAGGGCGGGGAAGGCAAGTCCGGCACCGATTGCTAGAAAGATGAGTCCAGCAACTAAAGCCCAGGAATGGAGAGGCATGGCCATCAGGCCGACTCCCAAGGTTGCCAGGACGAATCCTATATAGCTACACTCCCTTTCGTTGTATTCCTTGGAGATTCGCGGGAGAATCAGCGATTGGCTGATAAGCTGGAAAATGCCGGAAGTCGCGTAGAGCAAACTCGTCTTGCTGGCGCTCCAGTTGTAGCGTTCGAGGGCGAGGAAGGCGAGGTTGAATTGCACGGCCGCGTAGGCGAAGACGAATATGAGGAAGACGAAATTGAGCTGATTCATCGATTTCTCGGGAACGCGGCGAAGACGTCCCAGGATTTTCGTGAAACTTATATCCAAAATATGGGTACGGGCCTTCTCGGGATGGGATTCGTTGAAGAGGGAGTAGACCAGTATCAGATTGATCGAGCAGAAGAAGAGGGAGCCGAAGGCGACGAAAGAGAAGGGGTTGACGCCTAAGGATCCCCAAACGGGAAAGTAGTCGAGCGGGTTTACTTTGACCAGCAGGCCTCCGATGAGCGGAGAAAGGGTGGAGCCGAGAGCGAAGCCCATCGCCAGGACGTTCATGCCGATGAGGCGGTACTTGCGGCTGGTCGAATCGCTAATGGCTGCGGAGGTAATGGACATGTTTCCGGAGGTGACTCCCGTCATCGCCCTGACCACTAGAAAGAGCCAAATGGTGTCGCTGAAAATCCAAAGTATCTGAACGGCGAATTGGATCCAAAGCGACCAGAGCAGGATCGGCTTGCGTCCTCGATGGTCCGAGAAGGCCCCCCAGACTGGCCCGAAGAACACTTGCGATAGACCATAGATAGTGGCTGCCACTCCACCCATGAGAACGGCGGGGACGCTGTATTCGCTGAGGTAATACGACATCATGGTCGGCGTCAGGGGAATGATCAAACCATAGGCGAGATAGTTGAGCCAAAAGGTAAACCCGATAACGGTAAGCTGGCGGTAGGGCGCGGGACCTTCCGACTGTTCCTCTTCCGGTAAGGGAGGATCGCTGCTGGTCGTTTCTAGCTTCATCGACTAGGGGACGAGTTGGGTTTCGACCCATTGATCTCCTGAACGGCGAGCGAGGCGACGGTCATGAAGTCGGTCTTCGGAGGATGCTTTTATCCTGTCGATCTCGTCTATCTCAAGGCGGCAGGCGACTACATGATCCGGTTTTGGCGCTAGGTCCTTCTCGCGGCTG
Source organism: Verrucomicrobiota bacterium (assembly GCA_039186805.1). GTDB lineage: Bacteria > Verrucomicrobiota > Verrucomicrobiia > Opitutales > Opitutaceae > JBCCZW01. The sequence continues at coordinate 1,426 of JBCCZW010000284.1, read as the reverse complement.
CGGCGGTTCACTTCGGCTTTGAGAGAATCGTAAGATTCGATGGGATCAGCGGGTTTGAATTCGTCTCCCAGCGCGTGATCCAGAGCTTTGGCTTTTGGGTTTTGCTTATCCCAAAGGTCGTTGGCGTCGCGCTCTGAGGCTTCGAGTATTTTTCCTGTTAGCCGAAACTGCAGGAGCGCATCCGGCCACCAGATCAACAGCTCGGCTTTCGGATTGGATTGGATTTGCGACCACTTGCCATGAAGGCGGCTTATGAGGAAGAGGACTGTGAACTCATCGATATCATGTAGAATAACAGAGCGGACTCGGGGCTGACCGGATGGGTCGCAGGTCGCAAGCGAACCGAGGCAACTTTCGTTCCGTCCCTGCTTGCGATAAAACTGATACTGCGATTCGAGCTCTTGGAAGAGCGATGTAGCCATGCGCGAGTGTTAGCATATGTTGGGCCCAATTTCGGCTGAGCTGGCTTTGAAGGGTTAATCCCGGAAATAGCTGGGGGAAAGGGCGAAGGCGCGACTGAGCGTCAAGTTGGGTTCTCTTCGGCTTGGCGCGGAAAATGCAAAAATTGATGCGATGATATCGTCTTTATCCCGAATCAGGAACTGCTTCTTATTCTGCATTTTAGTCTGCTTCAAGCTGCTGGTTCCCGCTTTGTCGGATACGCTCTATCGTGATGGGGCGGTTTTGACGATGAATGAATCGGAGGCGGTATATTCGGGCGGTTGGATGCGTATCGGCGAAGATGGATACATCAAGGCCATCGGTGAAGGCGAACCGGGTAGGGCTCAAACCGCCTTGGTGGACGAAGTGGTCAGCTTGGAGGGTAAGATCGTTATGCCTGGATTCGTTTCGGGCCATAGTCACCTTTGGCAAAGCGCCTTTCGCGGGCTTGCCGCTGATGGAGAGCTTTGGCCCTGGCTTCAGTCCCTTCACTGGACCTACGGGGACGATCTGGAGCGAGGAGATTTGAAGGCGTTTACCAGCCATGGAGCTTGGGATCAGTTATGTCATGGGGTGACGACGACTTATAACCACACGCATTGGTTGGATCACGGCTATGAAATGTTTCTCGAGCAATTGGAAGCGGAGATGAGCGTGCCGCAGAGGTTTATTTTTTCTAGCTGCGTTAATTTGGAGGATTCTCCGGAGGTTTGGCGTGAGCAGTTGACGAGCTTGAAAGAGAAGCTGAAGCCGGGTCCGAAGGTCAGTCTATTAGGGGTTGCGTTGAACCTTCGGTCTTTTGGTCCGGCTTCGACCTTAGAAGCGCAGGTGTCATTAGCCGAGGAGCTGGATCTCGATTTCCAGATGCATTATCTGGAGCAGTCGGGACGGCAGGATTCGGACCGCGCGGCGTGGCCTCGTTACAAGCTGGCGGGTATACCCAGTGAGCGAGCGACTTTCGCTCATTTCATCCACACGAGTGAAG
>JBCCZW010000283.1:0-6074 GCA_039186805.1 Verrucomicrobiota bacterium | reverse complement strand
CCGGCGTCGGTGAGGCCATAGGCTGTCACGTCGATCCCAGGGTATTTCTGCTGGAATTCGACGTGTTTTAGCTTAGCCATGTCCTCTATAGCTTCGACTGGATAGACAACGGCTTTGGTGATCTCCGTCTTGCTCTGGGCGAAGAGTGAAAGGCTGGCGGCGAGCGCCAGCGAAATAGCAGCGAGGGTTTTCAACATGGGATTGCCAGACTGGCTCAGAGGTTGGTGGACATCTTGTCGCCTTCTTCGACGCCCTTGCCGCGGTTGGAACCTTGGCTGCCGCCTATATTGCCTGGCATTTCTTGGCCGTCGGTTTCGGTAACCTGTTTGTTGCTATCTCCTCCCGCGACGGAAGCTCTTTTGCCGTTTTTATTTTTGTCGCTGCCTTCTCCACCTCCGCCGGCTTGAGCCATTTCAGCATTCGGATCTGAAGAGGAAGGAAAGACTCCGCCGATCTCCTGCGACGAATCGCCGATTACTGGAATGGGTGGCGCGGGCGGAAGTTCGAGACCTTCAAGACCTTCGGGGATCGGGGATCCGCCTTCTCCCATGCCTCCATTACCTTGCAGGCCTTCGGGTATTTCGCCTTCTTGAGAGCCCATACCGCCTTGTCCTTGCTGCCCTTGCTGGGCTCGACTTTTTTGTTGCTCGGGCGGCATGGGGATGAGAGGCGTTTGCTGGCTCATCTGTCCTTGCTGGCCACCTTGCTGCCCCATTTGTCCCTGTTGCCCCATCTGACCCATTTGTCCCTGCTGGCCTTGCTGCCCCATCTGACCTTTCTGGGGAAACTGCATGCCTTGTTGGCCCTGTTGACCTTGTTGTCCCTGCTGGCCCTGTTGTCCTCCCATTGGAGGCATTTGCATCGGGCTACTTTGGCTTTGCCCTTGCTGCCCTTGACCGCCTCCTCCCATTGGAATGCTAATGCTCGAGTTGCCGCTGCCGCTCATTCCTCCTTGTTGGGGAAAGTTAATGCTGGAACCTTGGTTGCCATTTTGCCCCATATTGCCTTGCTGTCCGCTCTGGCTGCTTGGGTCGCTCATGCCGATAGGGGGCATGGCGCTTTCGTTGAGCACCGACATTTCTCCTCCGAGAAGTATGTCGCCCAAAGTGGTTCCTTGACCGCTTCCAGAGCCCGATCCAATACCGGCACCGTTTTTTTGGGCATCCAGGATGTCTGGGTCAGGATTGTATTGGCCGAAAAGAGTCGTGGACAGGAGAGCTACAGTCGACAGGCTCGCTAGACGTTTCAGATTTCGTTTCGTTCTCATATCTATCCTTCTTCTTGCAGTGGTAGTTAGTTGTCACGTCTCACGTTGCAGATAACGGTGAGCGGTTCGTAGTTCTGGTTGGCTCGTACTTGCAGCGGGAAGCGTACGTCTTCGTAGCCTTTCTTGCGTCCGATCACGTAGTAGCGACCTGGGAGGAGGGCGAATACGTCCTCCTTGAGTTTTTTGGGCTTTTGCGGGGATGGCCCTTGAATGCTGACCCACGTGTTCATGTCTGAAATGAATGCGATTTGAACGGGCGTGCTTTGGGCGATGAGGAATTCGCGGAGGCGATTGGCCTCATCTGAAAGCTCTACGTATTGAGGTTTGGATCTCATGGCCTCGTCGAAAGTGGTTTTGGCTTCTTGGTATTCGAGCCGCCCGGCTTCAGCGAGAGCTACTTCAATGAGCTTTTCGTAGCGCAGGATGGAGCGAATCATTTTGCCGGTGCGAAGTAGGCCGTTTTTCGCATCGTCCAGCTCGGGCTCAATATTTGAAAGTTTGCGGTATATGTTGCGAGCGCCTTCCCAATCCTTGGCCTCTTCTAGGGCGCGAGCTTCGGTTGTCATTGTGACGATGTCGTGGTTTCGTTTATCTTGCTGAGCTTTCTGGATGGAACCTTCGATGTCGGTGCGGGAAGGGAAAATCTTGAGGGCTTCTTTATAGTGATCGATCGCCCTTTGGTATTCGTTGTTATTGATCGCTTGGCTGGCGGAACCGTAGTGAAAGTTGAAGTCGCGATTTTCGATATTTCTACGCACTCTGGAAACGCCTTGTTGGGCCTTGGCCGAGTTAGCGTCGATCGCGAAGGCGCGTTCGTATTTGACGAGAGCTTCTTCTAGCTCATTGCCGTCTTCGAGGAGGGTAGCGTCGGTGAGCAGATTGAATACTTCTTCTGCCGTCGGGGCGCGATCAAGGTTTCGGAGGGCTTCGTCGTTCGCGGGATCAATGCTCAGAACTTCGGTGAATGCCGACTTGGCAGCTTCTCCATTACCCTGAGTGATGTGCCGCATGCCCTCAGCGAGATTCTTCCGGATATGAGCTTTCCTCGAGTCCTTGAGTTCGCCGATTTTAGTGGTGGCTTCATCGAGCTTTATTTTAGCCGCTTTGAAAGAGCCTGTATCAAGAAACTGCTTACCGGCGGAAGCCGCAGCGAAGGCCTCGTCGTAGGCCTTTTCATTTAGATGCTTCGTGCGTTTCAGCAAGTCGAGCTCTGCGATAAAGTTGTTGTAGGTGTCTTGCCCGGTTTGCTTGATCTCGACGTTTTCGTTGAATGCGTTCAAGTCATCGTCGATTTTCTCTAGAAGGGGTATGGCGCGCTCGTAGCGGATATTCTTCATGGCATCCTCCGCGTCGGAAAAGAGTTTGGAGATGCCGATAATTTCGTTTCTAAGCGTGGGATGCCCAGGAGGAACCTGCTGAGCCGCTTCCAGGTTTTTCTGAGTGGAGGCGAACAGCTGAGTTGCTTGGGATCGCAGCATGAATTCTTGAACTTCTTGATCAGGAGCATTCGGTTGGCTAGTAGCGATGTTCTGCTCCCGTTCCGCTTCCAGATTTTGTATATACATGTACCCGCCGCCAAGCGCCGCGATGAGAACGAATGCCATGATAGCGATCGTGATTTTCAGGCCGGAATTCCCGCTGTTGACGGAGCTATCGTCGTCTTCGGGGTTCCAGTGGATGACTTTGTGCTTTTTGGGTTGGCTGGAAGATTCTTCGTTGTCGGACATTTGTCTTTCTCTCCTTTCGGAAAATAGCGGTCTAGCAGGTTGGACAACCTAACTAGGGGAACGTGTTCAAAATATGGCGCCTATCGGTCGGCATTTCAAAGCGACGTCTCTGTAAATTACGTTTTCCTTAAACTTTCGGTTTCAATTTCTTGCACGGCAAAGCGGGTGATTTGGATTCTCAAGGTGAAACTGATTTGGAGCATGGAGATTTGGGATCTCGATTGCAATAATTCTGCGTTAAACTAAGTTCATCCAAAGTAGGCGTTCACACCGTATACGCTCACAACCGTTACGCGCATGAAACAGATTTACCTTTTCTCTCTATCAGTCATTCTAGTTGCATTCGTTTCGCTTTTTCAGGCTTGTACTACGGTTCCTGTCACGGGTCGGACGCAGTTGACGGGGATGGTTTCGGATACGGAGATCGTCAAGCAGTCGATTATGCAGTTTGAGATGATGAAGCGTCAGTGGCCGATTGAGCATGATCCCTTCATGAATGATATGCTGCAAGAGGTGGGTTTGCGTATTTCCGAGGAAGTTTTTTGGGACATGCCGCTGGCGGAGTGGGAATTTATAGTATTTGATAATCCTAACGAAATCAACGCATTCGCTATGCCCGGAGGCAAGGTTGGCGTATTCTCAGCGATTTTTGGCCTATGCAAGACCGAGGATCAGCTAGCTGCTGTGGTTGCTCATGAGATTGCCCATGTTACGGCTCGACATACTCATGAGCAGTACTCGCAGGCGATGTTGAACAACGCGGGCGGTACGGTCGTGGGCCTTACGACCGGCGGTATCGGTTCTCTCGTTTACGGGATGGATGCTCAGACGCGACAGGCAGCTTCCAGTCAACGCAAAGAGTCAGAGGCCGATCGGATAGGAATCATTTACATGGCCAGGGCGGGATACGATCCTCAAGGGGCGATAGACGTGATGGAAAAAATGGTCTCTCTGGAAGGGGGCGCGAGAATGACCAGCCGAAATGCGAGCCATCCTTCCTCGGTAGATCGCTTGAATGACTTGCTGCTGTATCTGGATGAAGCCAAAATCGAATATGAGAAGGCGAAGGCGGCTCGATTCTAGAATCGGATTTGGATCGCAATTTTCGGATGAAGCCAGGCGTTGTACGCCTGGCTTTCCTTTTGTTACGGTGATCAGTCTAGGGAGTGACGCGGAAGTGAATTCACGCGGAACGTCTTTTGGCTGGCTTGACAGGCAAGGCCGAGTAAAAAGTAATCAGCTCTAAATCGGATTTTATGGCCATCGACACCCTCCAAAGCGATAGCGAACGTCGCGAGCGTTTAAAGGATTTTATACCTCCCTCTCCCACCTCGGCTTACCGAGTGACCATTGCCCTGACTCGCGATGAGGTGAGAAAGGCTCAGAGACTAAGGTACAAGGTTTTTAATCTCGAATTGGGCGAAGGTTTGAGCTCCTCCGAGAAGAGCGGCCTTGATGCGGATCGCTTTGACGAGGTTTGCGATCATTTGCTGGTCGAAGATGTGAACCGCGAAGAAATTATCGGTACCTACCGCTTGCAGACTGGGGTCAATGCGAAGGTTCGAATCGGCTACTACAGCGAGCAAGAATTCGACTTTGCGCCCTTTGAAAGTCTGAGGGAAAGCACCATAGAATTGGGTCGCGCCTGCATTGCGAAAGAACACCGTAACATGGTGGTCCTTGGTTTGCTTTGGAAGGGCATTGCCCAGTACGCTAAGCTGAATGGATCGCGCTATCTTATTGGCTGCAGTTCGATCACGTCTACGAATCCTTTGGATGGCTTGGCAGCGACGGAGAAACTTCGCAAATATATGGCTCCTGAGCACTTATTGACGCATCCAAAAAATGGGTACATTTGCCATGCTGAAGTGAACGAAGAGGAATTTCGGGCGGCGTTTTCCGCTTTGGAAATCCCGCGATTGATGAGGGCGTATTTGACTTTGGGGGCGAAGCTTTGCGGCGAACCCGCGTTGGACTTGGATTTCAAGACGATCGACTTCTTGACCTTACTGGATTTGGAATCTCTTGGTCCGCGCGCGATGCGTAAGTTCTTGGGCGATTAGGGTGTTTCGGGCATAGGTTCAGCGACGGTTATTTTTAGGGCAGCCTGCCGGACGATTTTTTGCGGTGGCGGGCAAGGCTTTCCTGGAACCCGCTGGTAAGCTTGGACTTGTCTCGTTTCGTCTGCGCTGTTTGAACGCTTCCCATGAACATTCTTATGCGTCCGCTTCGTCAAGTGACCCGATTGCTGGGAATCGCGAGCGTATTGGCGACGGCTGTGATCGATTACAACATGCGGCGAGGTTGGCGGTGGGATCGACCGCGCCGCGCCAGTTGGCTGCAGGTTTGGTCGCGGACGCTTTTGAGTTCTTTCGGTATTCGCTTGAAGGTGATCGGTGCGGCCCCCAAGGGCGGATTCATGGTGGCGAATCATCTGAGCTATTTGGATATCTTGGTATTGGGCGCGGCTTGCCCTCAGGTTTTTCTATCGAAAAGCGAAGTGGAGGCCTGGCCTCTCATTGGCACTCTGACCAAGTATGCAGGCACCTTATACATCGACCGTGGGAAACGGTCTGATGTGACGACAAAAGAGGCGGCTTTCGAAGAAGTAATACGTAGTGGCTTGCCCATGACGGTTTTTTTGGAAGGTACGTCGACGGACGGCAGCAAAGTGCTGCCGTTTCGCTCTTCGCTTTTGCAGCCGGTCGTCAAGAACCAGTGGACTGTGACGCCTGCGTATTTGAAGTATGAATGCGAAGGGGGCGATCCAGCCATGGATGTTTGCTACTGGGGGGACATGACCTTTGGGCCGCACATCGTAAATATGGCTAAGGTCAAGAGAGTGGACGCGATAGTGGCGTTTGGGGAGACTCGCGAGCCGGGAGAAGATCGAAAGGCGCTGGCGAAGGCGCTGCACGATGACGTCCTAGCGCTTAGAGATCTTGCAGAGGCAGAAAATTCAAATTCTGGATACGAATATGGAGCTTCTGTGATTTGAATTGCAGCTGATTCGCGGTCTTGGACCGGTCTAACGAATTTGGGCGAAGCTCCTCGCGAAGGGCACGGAGTAAGCGTAGATG
>JBCCZW010000282.1:0-6115 GCA_039186805.1 Verrucomicrobiota bacterium | reverse complement strand
TCTGGAAAGGCGACCCGCCCAGCGACTTCGAACTTAAAGTCGAATACCGCGTTTCGCGCTACGGGAACAGCGGCATAAGCTACCGCAATGCCCGCCTTAAAGACCATCCGTACTCGCTTTCCGGATACCAAGCAGACATCGACGGACGCGATCACGACCCCCGCCTCCCTCGACAACGCTACGCCGGACAAGCCTGGGAAGAACGCGGCCGCCGTTTCCTGGCCCGTCGCGGCCAAATCGTCCAAATCGATGAAACCGGCCAATCCATCATCCTAGGGTCCCTCGGCGATATCGATGAACTCGAATCCCATATAAACGAAGAAGATTGGAACGAGTACTACATCATCGTCCGCGACAACATCCTCACCCACATAATCAACGGACAAGTGATGAGCATCGTAATTGACGACGATCCCGTAAATCGTCGCCTGGAAGGCCTCATTGGCGTCCAAGTCCACACCGGCCCTCCACAAAAAATCGAATTCCGCAACTTCCGACTCAAAGGCCTTCAAACTCAGTAGAGCTCGAACCCTAGATAGCCGACATACCCGGCGGCTCCCAAATAACCTCGCCGAAACAGTCCTTACCATTCAGCCCCAAAGCGGTTTTGGCAGTTGACCTCGATCTCGTAAATCGACCTCTAAACTGAGTCAACTTTGAGCGCGCAATGTCAAAACCCAAGCTGTTTCATAGATACCAAAGAGTAGAACTGGAAATTCACGACCTCGCATTCGAGGGGAAAGGCATATCGAGGCTAGAGACCGAAGAGGGACAGTTCATTGTCTTCGTGCCCAACACCATCCCCGGACAGAAAGTCCTCGTGAAAATGGTCAAAGTGAAGCGAAGCTTTGCGGAGGCCAAATTACTCCAAGTCCCGCAAACCAGCGAAAAAGAAGTCCCAGTCGAGTATCATCCCATCCCCGGCGCCCCCTATATTACCCTCCCCATCGAAAGACAACACTCCTACAAACGCCAGACCACCATCGAACTCTTCGCCCGCATTGGAAAAATCGGAAATTCAGAAGAACTCCTGGACGCGTTCATCCCCTCTCCATCGAATTTCCATTATCGCAACAAAATGGAATACTCCTTCTCCGCCGTCGTTTACGATCGCGACAAAGACGAGGAATTTAATGACTTCGCTCTCGGTTTCAAAAAGCGAGGCCAATGGCTATCCGTCGAGCCTATGAAGAAAGACTCCGGTCTCTTCGATAAAGCCTTCGAAGACGCCCTCCCTCGTATCCAAAATTTCTTTACAGAACGCGATCACACCGCATGGCACGCCAAAACCCATCAAGGCTTCTGCAGATTCCTCACCGTAAAGAAGTCCTTCAAAAAAGACTGTCTGCTCATCAACCTCGTGACTACCTCCACCGAACTAGACAGATTCGACAAGGACGCTTTTCTCCAACTACTGAAAGACATTCTGGGTCAACGACTCTCAGGCCTCTTCCACACCCTCAATGACGACAAGGGCGATCGCCCGAGCACTTCCGACGGCGACCGCGCTCTCCTCTACGGCGAAGCAGATCTCATCGAGGAAATCAATGGCTTAGACTTCAAGATCAGCCTTGAAAGCTTCTTCCAGACAAACCCCTGCAGCGCGGAAAGACTATATAGCAAAGCCTTGGACTACGTCTTCGAGTCCGACCTAGGAGACCGTCCCGTGATATTAGATCTATTCTCCGGCACCGGCACCATCACGCAACTGCTCGCTCAACGAGCAATCGACAAAAAGGTCATCGGTGTCGAAATCGTCGCAGAAGCAGTCGCCGACGCCAAGCGAAACGCAGCAATGAACGGCCTGAACGAACTCTCCTTCTACGCCAATGACGTAGGAAAATTCCTCCTAGAGAACCCCGATTACAAGGGCAAGATCGGCACACTCGTCATGGACCCTCCAAGAGCGGGGATCTCGCCTAAAACCCTGCGCAAAGTCATGAGACTCGAAGCTCAACGCATAGTTTACATATCCTGCAACCCAGCTACCCAAGCGCGAGACATGGCGACCCTACAAGAATCTGGATACAAGCTAAAGAAATACTCCCTAGTAGATCAATTCCCCCACACTGCCCACATCGAAAGCGTCGCTCTGTTTGAAAGGGAAGACTTGGAAGATGCCGAATCAGAGTAACGACACCATCTCAATTTAGGAAAAGAATTTAATCCTCAAACTTCAAAGCCACACGCCTTTCACAAGCAACTCAATTTCAGTGTTTTGGGATAGATGCTAGTACGGAGCTTCCACCGGCAACAACACCCTCTTCCCCGTCTTCGCGGACTCGCGGCCGGCTTCCATGATTTCAGTGGCGATCAAGTTGTTTTCCAAGGAAGATAGACTCCCGGCAGCATCGATCTCCCCTCGAATTACCGCCGAATAATAAGCCACCGAGCGGCCATACGGCTCCGGCAAATCCGGAGCCTCGACCAAAATAGGGTCCTCTCGTCTCTTAATACGAATATCATACCGCGTCGCGTCAATCGTCCTTAAGATTCCACTACGCCCATAGATATGCACGTCCTTCCGAGGAAAAGTCCAATCCCAAGAAGCCTGCACGATCCCCTTAACTCCAGGATACTCTATCACGTAGGTCGCAGTGTCGTCTACTTTCGGATACGTCTCAGGCTTATTCGTCTGGAACACGGCCGTCACCGCGAGGGGTCGCTGATTTCCCAACATCCATGTGATGATATTCTCCCCATAACACCCAAAGTCTGCCGAAGCTCCACCCCCGTTCAAGACCGGATCCGTCAACCATTCGAAAAACTCCGGAGGCACCCGAATCGGCCCCGCATGCCCAAAGTGCCCCACGATCTTCGTGATCTTCCCCAACTGCTCCTCCTCGACCGCAATCCGATACGCCTCCCCCAGACTCCGGTACCACGTCGTCTCCAAATTCGTCAACACATGCACTCCATGCGCCTTCGATAATTCCGCCATCCGTAAAGCGCTTTCCATATCTACCGCCAGCGGTTTCTCAACAATCGCATGAACTCCGCGAGGGGCGCATTCCTCGACCGCTCTCAGATGCTCGAAAGTACTCGTAAACACCCACGCCGCTTGCGGTTTTGTCTCATCGAGCAGGACTTCAAGATCCGAATAAAAGAGTTCAGAATCAATGTCATAACGATCTGAATACTTCTTCACGACCCGAGGCTTAGACTCGTAAAAGCCCACAACCTCCAGTTGATCTTGGTACTCCCTCCTCAAAAAGCCGTTCACATGCCCGTGCGTCATCCCCACGACCACTACACGCACTCTTTCCTTCTCTTCCGCGAGCCCGACATCAAGGAAGCAGAAGGCCAGAAGCAGAATGATAAAGGGGCGAATCGACATCTCCCGATGCTCGCAGACTTCCGAATAGAATCAAGCTAAAGCCATCATGCAACGACTCGCGACGCAGGAGAGCGAGCGGCTAAATTTCCGCCACGACCCGCTCGATCAGCGCCTTGGTCGCGTTGATCCCGGAGATAGGATCCACATCGTGCCCTTCGAACTCGATTCCGACATAGCCCTTGTATCCAGAATTCAATACAATTTTTATCATGCGAGCGTAATCTACATTCACTTCGTTGCCCAAGTCATCGAACTCCTTAGACTTCGCGCAAACGATCTTCGCCCAAGGCATCATTTCCTCCACGCCCAAATACGGATCGTAATCCGCGAAATTCTGAAAGTCCGGCAGCGTTCCGCAATTCGGCAAGTTCACGCGCTGCATCACCTCAGCCACCCACTTGCCATTGCCAGAATGACTCCCGTGATTTTCGACCACGATATCCATCTCCATTCCTGCCGCCACGCCGCACAAAGCCGTCAACCCCGCCGTAGCATGCTTTTTCTGCTCCTCGAAATCGCCCTTCGAGCGGCAATCCACGCGAATCGTATTGCCGCCCAAAATCTTCGTCGCCTCCATCCATGGCTTGTAGCCTTCCACTGCTAAAGCGCGGATCTTCGGATCTCCCGAATCCAACGCCGGCTTCGAGCGGCAAAGCATCATCGTGTTGCTCGCTCCCACTTCGTCGCATCGCTTCTTAAGCTCCTTGAAATAGGCAATGTTGCCCACCTTATCCTCGATATGCCCATTGTAGTACTCCAAGGCTCGGATGCCGGTACCCTCCGCCACGGTCTTCGGATAATCCAGCAAGCTCAATTCTCCGCTCCTCAACTGGCGGTTAAACGAATACTGTTGCACAGCGAGCTTCAACCCCACCGACTCCAAACTAGCCTTACGACCGCAAGCCTGCAAAAAACCACTCCCCAGCAAAGCTCCTGCAGCCATCCGCTTTATTGATTCACGACGATTGATATTAGATTTAAAGTAATTAGAAGACATGATATTCAACTGGACAACTCGCAGAGAGCTAGCAATCCAATTTCAACAGCTTCTTATCCCAAAGCAGGAAGCCCAATCCCGACTCAGAGCGCCTCTGTATTAGAAATCTCGAGAATGATCCCCATCCCAATGCGCTACAACCCATATGTATCCAAACGACTGACACAAACAAGGAACTAGAACCTATCCCAAAATCCCGAATGTTACCGCTGGTAGTTCTTCCGGGTCCGAGCAAGACTTGCTCAAAAAACGTACCGAGCGTTCGTACTCATGCGATAAATACGTACTAGAAGTATCGGCGGGGTGTCGGCCGACGACCTTGGTAGTTTTTGTGCAGAACGCCGCTCAGCCCTGCAAGAAGCTCAGCCCCGGGGCTTTGCCTTCTCCTAATCCTCAGTGTAAAACCTCTCATGCGCAAACATACCTAGCTTGTGCATGGCCAGGCCTAAATCCGCAAAGGCCTCAACTCTATCAGAATCCGCCCCTTCGCGTTCCAAGCAACGATGCGTTCGCCGAAGGCGCGCATCCAAAGAAAGCGCTTCATCCTCATCGCCGAGTTTTCTCAGCAGCCTTCTTGCCGCACTTGCCATTCGTCGCGATTTTTTCACTACGCGCAGCGAATCCTGAAGTCCTACCTTCCCCGGCACAGTTTCCTTAAATACCGCGCATTCGAAATCTCTACACTGCCGCGGACGCCCCTCATACACCCTGCAAACGCAATTCCTGCCCAACGCCTGACAAGGCTGATTAAAAAAGCTTATCAGCTTCTTCGCCCACGACCGCCTAAGCGGCAAACCTAAGCTCTTAAAAAAATCCGCCTCTTCGGTTTCCTCAAGCTCCACTCGTTCGAACAGCGAACCATCGCAACACAATCCACAAGCTAAGCATAAGTTTTCACCGATCGACACCCGCTCACACTCCCCTCTACGATCGCTCAATGGCAAGCATAGACTCAGAAACAGAAGCACCCCTTTCAACCACCGACGAAACCGCTCGCGAGCTCACGCCAGCAAATGTCCGATCACTCTTAGAAATCTCTAAAATGGACAATGTCTATTTCTTGACATCATCTATTTCTTTCTGATTCTCACTAACCGATGAGCGACATCGCCCAAAAACTACGAGACCAAGGCCTGGCAGTCACCGCGCAGCGCGTAGCCATCATCAAGGCCGTCTCCAGTCGCCCTCATAGCAACGCCGATGTCATTGCTGACGACGTTCGTAACGCCCTCGGCGCCATCTCCCGGCAAGCCGTATACAACGCGCTCGGAACGCTCACGGATAAAGGTCTCATTCGGCGCATTCAACCCGCTGGCTCACCCGCTCTCTATGAGGATCGCGTCGGCGACAACCACCATCATCTCATCTGCCGTCAGTGCGGCAAAACCGTAGATGTGGACTGCGCTGTCGGCTACGCCCCCTGCCTAACACCCTCCAATGATCACGGCTTCGTTGTCGACGAAGCGGAGGTCATCTACTGGGGCATCTGTCCCGAATGCAAAAAGGCCCAATAGACTTTTCCTTTGTCCTAATCTTCAACGCTCACAGCGAAATTCAAGTCCCAACTTTAACCGAAACAATAACATAAAAATGTCTGCAGAGAGCAAATGTCCCTTCCATCATTCAGCTGGCGGCGGTACGGCAAATCACGATTGGTGGCCGAACCAACTTAAGCTGGAAATTCTTAGACAACATTCCTCCCTTTCCGATCCCATGGACGAGGAATTCGACTACGCCGAGGAGTTTAAAACCCTCGACCTCGAGGCGGTCAAAAAAGACCT
>JBCCZW010000281.1:0-6116 GCA_039186805.1 Verrucomicrobiota bacterium | reverse complement strand
GAAAACGATCGCGACGTTCATCAGATCCTGCGGAGTCTCAGCATAGTAACCCATCGCGCAAGCGATCATCATCACTGCAAAACCCACTACCATCGTCCATTGCTTCGGACAGTACTTTCCTATAAACCAGCCCGCGGGCACCGCAAAGAAAAGCGTGATGATCGGCTCCAGCTTCCAACGATCCCCAAATTCGTCTTTCGAAAGACCGAGCGTTATCGTTCCAAAGTAGATCACCCAACCGCCAATCAAGCTGACGGCGAGAAACTTGAGAAAATTCAAAATAGCGAAACGCGTATAAATCGAATTCGAAAAGATCTCCTTGGCATACCAGGTTACGCCATTCGCAATCCGCTGGAATACCGGCTTCCTCGGTTCCCTGTCCCCATCCCCTTCTATATTTACGATCGCCCACTTCTTTCCCGCCGGCAGATTCCTAGGCGGCTTCTCATTTAAAAAGAAAGCCGCTCCTGCCACCAACACCAATTGAGCGATTCCCACCGTCCGGTAAGCCGTCGTTAGCTCCATCTCCAACAGTATATCCAAAAAGAAAATACCGCTGAGCGAGCCTGCGCAGGCCATGTAAGCCCCAAGCAACGGACGCTGCGATGGAGCGAATAAATCCGCCATCAAAGGGTGATCGCTGCCCCAAAGCACGTCCTGAAAGCACTGCCAGATAATCACCCAAACCACCAAACTCGCCACAGCGTTCAACTCCGGCACCACAAACAAACTCAATCCCACGATCGGCGCCCCCAGAATCAGAAAAAAACCTCTTCGTCCAAAGGGCGTCCAAATCCGATCGCTCAAATAGCCGACGATCGGCTGCGATATGAACCCGAAAAGCGGATTAATCGCCTTGATGTCGCCCATCGTATCGTTGTCCAAGCCAAACTGCAACATCGTCAAAGGCAAAAGATTTCCCGACGCTCCCTCCGTCAGAATCAGTCCTGCCATGATCACGCACATGACGACATACTTATAGATCGGAGCCTTCTCCATATTGGAAGACATTTGGACGGAAGCGGAAGTACTCATTCCTAAGGGGAGTCTAAATGACAGTCGATTACTCTTGGGGGGCTAAGAATCTTGAATACGCAGCCACTCCTAATCCGCCAATCAAAGCAAATCAACGCTTACTTGACGGTAACGACCAGGATGACTGCCTCATTTGGTTTTTCATTGATAACGCCTAAAGCCAACAGCCTTTCCTCGATTGGAAAAGTGATAGGAAACGATCTCCTCGAGAGGCGCCAAGGACTGAAGGTCCAATGCCAGCTCAATTGCCCAGGAGATCGTTGGCTTAGTACACCCCGTTATCATAATCGTCAGCCCCCCGCCGGCGAGCTTCAGCTTTCCTAATTCGACCGCAGGCATCGCCACGCGAAGCGTCTCGAGCACCGTCCCGCGCGTCCGAGGTCTGATTCAAAATCGCAAAGCGATTTCCGTTCTAAAGTCTTCTCGGCCATGCAACACCGCCACCCCCGTTTACCTGCAAGAAAAGATACTCAGCCAGACAGCAATACCCCACCCAGTTCTCGATACGCCTTCTCCCTCCTGCGCGTATCCTGCAAACCCCAACTCACAATAAGCGCTTTCCTTCATTCTGCCCAGTTCAAGCCCCAGAAACCGGCTGCAACTCAAGTTCCGCCCCCATCACGCGATAAGATAACTAACTCAGCACATTTACCAAAGGACGGAACTCTGAAAACGCTCCCACAAGCTCATTTCCCAAACCAAATCCGCAGAAAAGACGACTCTTCGATAAAGCGACTCGCAAGACGAGCGGTATTCGCAGCATCGCTAGCTGTCTCTTCGGCAGCACTCTCTGCGCAAACGCTCCCAGAGGCCGTCGATCTCATGCTCGGCAACTACCCCGAGCTCAAAGCAGCCGAACTTCAAGTAAAGGAGCGAGAGGAAAATATCGCCCTCGAAAGAGCAAACCGACGCCCCACTCTGTCTTTCAATGCCGCCGGAGGCGGCGAGCGCTTTACTCGAACCGACCGTGACGACCAAATGCTGGGCGATTCCACGACCGCCGGCTTTCAAGGACGCCAACTCCTCTACGATGGCGGACAAGTTAAAAACAACATTCGGGAAGCCGAACACCTTTTCAATCTCAGCAATCGCAGTCTACAAGACTCCCGCGAGACGCTCGCTCTCCAGCTAGCAATCGCCTACATCGACATACTAAAACTCCGCGCTCTCATCGAAATGGCGGAGAAAAACGTGGATGCTCACCGCGAGGTCCTATCTCAAACCGCCCGCAAAGCGAATCAAGGCGCGGCCCCCGCTGCAGATGTCGCGCTCGTCCGGGCGCGAGTCTCGCGAGCACAGTCAACACTGCAATCTCGCCAGCAACAACTCGGCAATGCGATAAATCTCTTTCACAAACTCACCGGTATCTATCCAGGCGAGCTATCCCAACCCGCTTTTCCAGACTGGGCGCTCCCCGTTAGTCCAGACGACAGGAGCGACCTCGCTCGCAATCCTGCTATCCGCTCCGCCCAAGAAAGGCTCTACGCCGCCCAGGCCAAACTAAAGGCCGATCAAGCCACTCGCTCGCCCACTCTCAGCTTCAACTTCAGAGGCGACGCCAACGACGGAACGAGAGTGGACGACTTGCAAGAAGAGGCCTCCGCAATGATCGTCATGAACTACGACTTCTTCGATGGCGGCAAACGCAGATCTCGTATCCAACTTTCCACCACTCAGATATTAGAAGAGGAATGGAACCTACAGGCCGCCCTCAGACAAGTGGAATCCTCTTACTATAACGCGATCAACGACCTCAACTCCGCTGAAGAACGCCTCCTAGAACTTCAGGACTACAATGACTCGATGACCGAGGTCGTATCCGCCTACCAAAGACAGTTCGAACTAGGCAAGCGCGCCCTGCTGAATGTCCTTGATGTTCAAAACGAGCAATTCTCCGTCGAATCCTCCATAGAAGAAGCTCGCCAGTCTCGCCTCCAATCTGCGTACCGAGTCCTGTCCGCTACGGGCGAGCTTATAGAAGTAATATTCCAATAGATCTCTCCATATAATCCATTCGATATCGCAATGAACGAAGAAACTGCTGTAAACTCAAGCCTCGACGAAAAGCTAGAGCTAAAAGTCCTCATCGTCGAAGACTCTAAGATCGAAGCCAAATTCACCGTCAACCTCCTCAAGAAGAACGGGTATGCCGTTGTGCACGAGCGGGTCGAAACCGAGGAAGACATGCGACGCGCCATGGACGAGCACGCCTGGGATATCATCATCTCAGACTACCAAATGCCCGACTTCGACGGCATGCGAGCTTTGAAGTTGTTTCTCGAATACGAAGTAGACATCCCATTCATATTGGTATCCGGCAAGATCGGCGAGGAGACCGCCGTTGACCTCATGAAAATGGGAGCCAATGACTACATCATGAAGGGCAATACCGCCCGACTCATCCCGGCAATCAAGTCTCACCTCCAAGACGCAGCCGGTCGACGCGAACGGAAACGTCTCGAAGCCGCTCTCCGCGAATCCGAAGCCCAATACCGCGGCTTCTTCGAGAACGCTGCTATCGGCATTTTCCGCACCACCGAACAAGGCGCTCTCCAAGACGCCAACAAAGGCCTTGCCTCGACATTCGGCTTCCAGTCCGTACAGGAATTCATGAATACAGTCGGCTCGCTCGCGCCCGAAATTCACGATGAGCATACGCGGCAAGCCAAAACGATCACGCTCGTCGAAGGCATTCAAACGGGCGGTCACTTTGAAGCCGTCTTCCACAAGCCAGACGGCAGCATGATCATCGCAAACGTCAACGTATGGTCCATACAGGAAAACGCAGATAAGCCAGTCTACCTCGAAGGCACTATCGAAGACATCACCGAACGCCGCGAAATGGAACGCAAGCTCCGCGAAATGGAAGAACTCCACGAAGGACTAATCGACATCACCTCCAATCTCTAATGAACGCTCAAGCGACAAATAACCGCTTAGCCTCCCAAGCTATTGCCTCCACGCCTCGACCCCGCCTCAAAGTCGAGGAAGAACCCTTGCGTCCGCAAGACGATCCTCTTCTGGACTGCCTCCTCGCGCTCGGGAAGTACCATGATCGCCAGCTATCGGCCGACATGCTTCTCGCGGGGATGCCGCTAATCGAAAATCGCCTGACACCCCGACTCTTCGTGAGGGCCGCTGCGAACGCAGGGTTTTCGTCCCGCATCGTGAAGCGATCTTTCGAAAAGATTTCCGGGCTAGTCCTTCCCGCAGTCGTCCTCCTCAAAGACAATCGCGCAGCTCTGCTCATAGAAAAAAGCGAGGACTCCGTTCGTATCATCAATTCGGAGACAGGTACCGGAGAACAAACGCTCGCTAAAGAAGAATTCGAAAGAGAGTATATGGGCACCGCCATCTTCGCTAAGCCCGAATTCGCTTTCGACAGTCGCCCCGACAGCAAAGCCGAAGCCGCCCATCCTAAAAACTGGTTCTGGGGCACGCTCTGGAAATACAAGAAGATCTACGCCAACGTGGTCCTCGCTGCAGTCTTCATCAATCTATTCGCCATCGCTGGAACGCTCTTCGTAATGAATGTCTACGACCGCGTTATCCCCAACAACGCGACTGACACGCTCTGGATGTTGGCGATCGGCGTATCCATCGTCTACTTCTTCGACTTCGCCCTCAAGACCCTCCGGGGAATGCTCATCGACAAAGCGGGCAAAAACGCCGACATCATCATGTCGGGCTTCATCTTTCACCGCATCATGGGCATCAAGATCGCCAATAAGCCTGCCTCCGCGGGCAGCTTCGCCAATCAAGTAAAAGGGTACGAAAGTCTACGCGAGTTTTTCACCTCAGCCTCCCTCACGACCATCATCGACCTGCCCTTCGTCTGCCTTTTTATCGCTTTCCTAGCCTACATCGCCGGACCCATCGCGCTCGTGCCGATCGCAGCGATCGGCATTATCCTAGCGGTCGCCTCCATCATGCACATCCCTCTCAAAAGAGCCGCCATGAAGTCTCATGGAGCCAGCGCTCAGAAGCACGCCATCCTAGTCGAATCGATCAACGGCTTCGAGACCATCCGCGGCCTTTCGGCTTCCGGGCTATTCCAACGCCGTATGGAGGATTGCCTCAGCAAAAACGCTCGAAGCGAAATCGAATCTCGCCGCTACTCCTCCATCGCTTCCAATTTCACCTCATACTTAACGCAAATGGCTTCGGTCGTAATTGTCGTCATATCCGTTTATCGGATACAAGCAGGCGAAATGAGCATGGGCGCTCTCATAGGTTGCACGATCCTCTGTACCCGCGCCATGGCGCCCATCGGCCAAGTAGCCGCTCTCCTCTCTCGTCTCCAGCAATCCCTCGTTTCCCTCAAGGGTCTCAACGAAATGATCGCGCTCCCGCAAGAACGCGAAGAAGGTCGCGACTACATCCGCAAATCCAACTTCGAACCGCGCATCGAATTTAAGGACGTCGAATTCGCCTACTCAGACGAAGCCGCGCCCGCGCTGAAAAACGCTACCTTCTCCATCGAGCCTGGCGAAAAAATCGCTATCCTCGGCAGAGTCGGATCCGGCAAGAGCACTCTCCTCAAGCTCCTCCTAGGCTTCTATCAGCCGAGCAACGGCATGGTACTGATCAACGGCACCGATATTCGCCAGCTCGACCCAGCTGAGGTGCGCCGAAGAATCGGATACATCGGCCAAGAAAACCTACTGTTCCACGGCAACTTGAAGTCCAACGTAAACATGGCAGCTCCCTGGGCTGACGAAGACGACATCATCGAATCCTCCCAAATCGCCGGGGTCGAACGCTTCGCCTCGCGCCACCCTCTCGGCTACGACATGCAAGTCGGAGAACGCGGCGATCTACTCTCCGGAGGACAAAAGCAGGCAGTCAACATTGCCCGCGCCCTGCTGCCAAAGCCCTCTCTCGTTGTAATGGACGAACCAACTAGCGCCATGGACGCCAACGCCGAGCGCGAGTTTATTACCAACATAGAAAAATACTCCAAAAACGGCAATCGCACACTCATCCTTTCCACTCATAAGCCCTCGATGCTTAAACTAGCAGACCGCATCATAGTCATGGACCAAGGCAAAATAGCCGCCGACGGGCCTAAAGCCGACGTG
>JBCCZW010000280.1:0-6116 GCA_039186805.1 Verrucomicrobiota bacterium | reverse complement strand
CCAAATTTCAAAAGCGATTTCAGTCATTTGCGATAACTTCCTAATGAAACTGCGCTTGAAATCCGGATACTTGCCCTTCAACGCTTCCATGCGATCGCCTTTTTCATCCGCGCTCCGGTAAGGGCAATTCAGTCCCTCGTAAAACGATTTACCTAAACTCGAGGCATTCTTCCCCAAGCCAAAGAATGCCGCAAGCGCCTCTTCCGCCGCCTTCGAACTGCTTGTCAAAGCTCCAATCGGATTATTGATCTCATGAGCGATACCCGCCAAAAGCTGACCCATCGTAGCCAACTTCTCCTGGTTAATCAACCGCTTGGTCGCCGTCTCCAACTTCGATAGCGTATCCCGAAGCTGATTACGTTCCTCTTCCAGCTGCCGACTCAAGCGGGCCCGCTCCACATGCGACTGAACGAGATGCCGATACCTATCAGATAAATTACTCACAAACAGATACTGCACCAATCGCGCGAACTCCGGATACTTAGCCACCAATTCATCGAATACGCTCCGCTCGATCGAAATGCAGCTCGCATCCGTAGTCGCCCGAATTTGAGCGAAGACTGGCTCCCTCATCCAAAACGAAGTCAAACCCAAGATCGAACCCGGGCCAAACGCATCGACCTCGACCACCTCGCCTCTCTCGTCCCGCTTCCCCAAAGTCGCCCGACCCTCAGCCAAAACAAAGAGCCTATCATTCGGCTCCCCCTCCTCTAGAATGACAGATCCACTCTTATAATCGTCCGTAGAACTCGCAAATTCCGGCAGCTCCCGTACCAAATTTCGGAGAGCTTCAGTCTGATCTGTCGGGCGAAATGTCATCGGCCAATTCCTCGAGTCGATAAACTAATGAAACATCCGCGACGGAAGTCGAGTACCGAACGCAGCGACGCTTGAGGAGCATAGCTTCGAGACAATTTCCGACTCAATAAACACGCTAGTAGAAGTTGAAAAAGTTCCGAATTGGTAAACGAGGTAGCGGAAGACTAAAGACTTCCGACAACAGCAAAGGCCGCTCGCGAGCGAAGCAAATAGGACCGACAAGACCGCGATCCCCAACTGCTAATCATCCCCCGCGAGACCCTTCGAGTGAATCGCCTCCGACAACTTCTCCGTATCCAAAGACATCAGAAACGGCATCAACTCCTTATTCGTCTGAATCACATAGTCCGTCAAAAGGGACCTCGCCGTTCCAACTAACGACTCTCGCACCCAAGGTTTGGATACATAGCGATCGAGCCCTGCGTTGTTCACCGCATCCACAGTCGCCTCCAAGCCAGCTTGCCCCGTCAAGAGAGCCTTCTTTGTCGCATTCCATTCCTCGCTCTTCCTCATCCAAGTCAAAAACTCGACCCCGGTCACCTCAGGCATCACATGGTCGCAGAAAATTACTCCCACTTCATCGCCACGGCTGGAAACGCGTTCCAGAACCTTCTTCGCTTCAATCGCGGACGAAGCGATCTCCAGAGGAAAATCATCCTCCAGTTCAGAGAGATCGCGTTCTACGGCCTCCAAAACCTCGGGCTCGTCGTCAACGCACAATATGCAAATTTCATTCATTATCTTGTCTCCTCGAGCTTAACCAATAATCAGCGGCCAAACCGTAACCGCGCATACCGTCGAGATCGCGAATCCGATCGCTCCAATCGTGATTCCGACCTTAGACATGTCCTTCGTTTCGATCGCTCCCGAGCTGATCGCGATCGCATTCGGAGGAGTAGAAATCGGCAAGATCATCGAGCAACTGACGATCACCGTGATCGCCACTATGGACGCAACCAAGTTAAAGTCGCCGCTGACGGCCAAGCCCGCCCCCACCGTGATCGCCAAAGGCATGATCATCGTCGCTGTCACCGTATTCGATATCAAATTAGACAGAGCGTAACCCACCAAGCCAAACAAAATGATCACCCATACACCCCCAAAACTCTCCCAAGAGACCAAGCCAATCAGCCACGCAGCCAATCCCGTATCCTTCATCGAAAGACCGAGCGAAATGCCGCCTCCCACAAGCCAAAGCACTTCCCAGGAGAATCCGCGGATGTCCTTCTTTCCCAATACTCCAAGCGCTGGCAAGGCGGCAACCGGAATAAAAGCGACCATCGAAGTAGAGATTCCGTGAACCTTCTCCGTAATCCACATCAAAACCGTGCCTCCAAAAACCAAATACGAAATAACTGCCTTCGGAGACTTATTAAAAACGCATTGCATCTCGATCTCGAACTTCTCCGTCTTCGGCTTGAACATCCAGAGCAGCAAACGCCACGCAATCAAAAGCAAGACGATTGAAAACGGCGTCGCCATCAACATCCAAGACGAAAACGAGATGCTGATCCCAGCCTCCTTCAACGCCGCCAAAGCCACGGCATTCGGCGGCGTCCCAATCGGCGTCGCAATGCCCCCGATATTCGCCGCTACGGGGATCGCCAACGCCACCGCCTTACGAAATGGATCGTCCTTCGCCATGCTCCCCACAATCGGGAGCACTACGGTCATCATCATCGCCGTAGTTGCCGTATTGCTCATGAATGCCGACAAGACCCCCGTACACATCATCAAACCCAAGCATACAAACTGCGGTCGAGTTCCAAAAGGCCTCAACAGAACACGCGTCAAATTCCGATCCAAGCCAAACTTGACCGCCGACGCCGCCAAAGCGAATCCACCCAGAAAAAGCATGATGATCGGACTCGCTAAAGTGCCATAGAATTTTGAATACGAATAAGCTCCTCCCGTAATTGATCGATGTCCGGCGTCACTCAAAATCGCCATGCCTTCAGCGATTTGGTCCGAGGCCAGCCAAACGCTACCCCCTTCCGCCTTTAGAGTCTCCACTCCCTCAATCTCGGAAAAACGCTTTGAGCTCACTCGCCGGTAGATACTGCCATCATCGACCGCTTCTTCTGGAAGAATAAACGCTTCCCTTCCTTCAACCACCTCCAAAATCGGATTAACCACCGGAGCCGACCGGGCCGCAAATACGAAGCCCTCGCTGCTCAAAAGCATTACCTGAAGCAAAATCACAAGCATCGAGGTCGCGTAGATAGGAATCGGCTCCATAATCCAAAACACAGAAGCGAAGACAAAAATCCCCAAAGTAATTTGTCCGGACAGTCCGATTCCTTCCAAAGGTAGAAAGGGCGAAACCAACAATGCGCCTATTCCTAAGACTATGCCAACCAGTTGTTTAGCGTTCATGTATTATGATTTATGCAAGAGGTTTTCAAAGCAGATAGATAATTATTTCTAATTCTGAGATTTAATTAGATCATTTCTACTAATCGAATTAAGCTAAAAATCAATCTAAAACCCTGTTACAAATGCATCCAAAAGCAGATGCCGTGATCCATGCTTAATAGGCAATCAATCGGCGGCAGGAAAGCCTCGGACCAGCCCACCTCTTCCGCTCAACCGCTTTCTCCCATCCGATATCTATTCCCCTTCCACTTCTTCTAGTACCTCCTCCACCGGTCTGACCTCCGAATCCGGAAAATAGCCGTTAATCTTAGCGATCACCTGCTGAAGCAATCCATCGGGACACGACGCGCCTCCAGTCAACAAGATCTTTAAACGATTCCCCCCAGGCAAAAAAGCGCGCTTCTCCATTCGCCCTTGCCTAGGGTCCATCGGATCATAAGGAAAAATGAAATGCTCCACCTCTTCCCGCGACAAAATATTCGCTTCAGACTGAATATAAAAAGCCCGTTCGCCAAACCGTTCCTGACATACGCGAAACAACTGAAAGGTATTAGAGCTATTTTTCCCACCCACGACAATGGCGGCATCCACATCGCCTTCGATCGCCTTCGTCAGTGCATCCTGATTCACCTGCGTCGCGTAGCAGAGAGTATCCCCCTTGCTGCTCATCGCCATATGCTCTTCGACGTGAGACTCCCCATACTTCTTCCGTAACGCCTCCTCTAGAAGTTCTATGATGCCAAGCGTCTCGTTTCGCAATAGCGTCGTTTGATTAACCACCGCTAATTTCTCCAGAGCTGTCTCCAAACAAAAATCCTTCGAACTCTTATCCGACAAGGGCTCGAAAAGCCGCTTCTTCTTATCCAGATCCTCAGCCAAGATCACATTGGCTAAAATCTGAGCCTCCTTCCGATCGCGGATGATGACAGATGGAGCATACTTCGCCGAATTCGAGAAAGTCGCCTTTGTTTCCTCGTGCTCCGCCTTTCCATGAATTACGACCGAGTATCCACGTTGTCCATACCGACGAGCCGCTTTCCAAACCTTTTCAACCAGCATGCAAGTCGCATCGTACTGGTTAAGAGGCAAGCCGCGCTCGATTAACTTTCGCTTATCTTCGTCCCGAGCCCCAAAAGCCGGTATAATCACGATGTCCTCGTCATTGAGTTCATCCCAGTAAGAGCGCCCGCTCTCCGGATTCACTGCCGGAACACCCTTGTCGCTCTGCAGATAAAGCAAACCGCGAGCCGTTAAATCATCATTCACGAAGGGGTTGTGAATCAATTCGCTCAACATGAAAACCCGCCTGCTCGGATTGGCCGCCAGGGTCTCATATGCGCGCTCGATCGCATTCTGCACCCCCAAGCAAAAGCCGAAATGGCTAGGCAGTGCATAAGTCACGGCCCCGAAGTCCAATCGAGCCGGCGTCGCCGCAGATCTTTCCCTAACCCTCTTAAGCTCCTTAATCGCCCGGCAAAGCGCGCTGTGATACAAAGCCATCGAAGTGTCGTCGATGTAGTAAACCTCGCGATTCCGCTGCTTCTCCGTGCGAAATCGATAGATATAATCGTTGTCCCTAAAGTATAGATACGGGATCCTAATCGAAGCCTCGAAAATCGCGCTTAACCGACTCGCCAGCGTCTCTTCCAAATCATCCCGGTCTCTCAAATCGGACAACGAATACGCTTCCGCGCCAAGCAAACTATCAGGAACCTCCATATCGTCGATAGCTGCAAAATGCAGTCCTGGGCTCACCTCCACAACCTTTGTCTTAATTCCCAGACTCTCCAAAGCGCCGACAAGATCCCCTTCCTCACCCATCGCCAGCGATTCCCAGCGTCCCTCAGAATTCTCCCTCAGTACCAGCTTATTATTGCCCAAGAATAAGCAAAGCAAAGCGCTGCCCATCGTCGCCTCAGTATCGGACCGGTCTTTCCAATTCATCGTCGCCCCACCATTGAGAACAACCCTCGGCAAGATCAACCCCTCATTTAGCGCAAACCGCAACAAAGCCAACCCTCTTCATCCTCACCTTCATCTTGGTTCTCACCTTCATGGAGACTCCGCCCGAGACCACCTGTCCCTTTTCCGTAAACTCAAAAAACGCTCGATTAATTTCTCCAAAAAAGGAAAACCATTCCCGTCCTCATGTCAGATTCTCATTCGAACGAAGAACTGCGACAGTCATCGCTCAAAGCCTTCCTCGGCGGACTCGACCTCTTCCCGCTTCGCAAAACCACCAAAGGCTACAATAGCTCCGCCATCGCCGCCGACTCCCGAGCCGCTCTGAACGTCGCGCTCCTCGCGTTCCCCCAGGGCATCGCCTACGCCGCCATCGCCGGACTTCCCATCAGCTACGGCATCTTCGGCTCCGCCCTTGCCTCCACCGTCGGAATGTTCTTCGCCGGTTCCAAATTTATCGTTCTGGGCCCCACCAATGCGACCTCGGTCGCCGTTTTCACCACTTTTGCAGCTCTCAGCGCCACCGTATCGCCCGACCCCGCCACTATCGCCCTCCTCATCTGCCTAGTCGGCATCATCCTCGTCGTCGGCGCCTACATCCGCCTCGCCAGCCTCATTCAATACATTTCACGCACCGTCATCACCGGCTATATCACCGCCGCGGCGATGCTCATAATCATAAACCAAGTCCGCAAAACACTCGGCTTCGACCTGCTGCCCGAAGAAAAGACCGACGCCTCAAAATTCGTCTACGCTTTCTATTACACCGCCAAGCACCTCGACGACACCCAATGGCCCGCTCTCCTTCTGAGCATCGTCACAGCCGGCATCTTTATCCTCTTCAACCGCTTCTTTAAAAGGCTCCCCAACGTCGCGATCACACTCGTCCTATCCTCTCTCTTCGCCTACTTCGCCCAGAAATACATCGACGGCTTCAACGTCCAGCTCCTCCAAGGCAT
>JBCCZW010000279.1:0-6124 GCA_039186805.1 Verrucomicrobiota bacterium | reverse complement strand
CACCGATTCATCGAACCCCAATAATGGGTATTGGATAAATCGACGCTTCATGTTTATGGGCAAATGGCTGAAACACGCCTATTACCCGAATTGGAACCTACGCCTATTCAAGCACAAACTGGGACGCTACGAAAAGCTCACTGACATCGATACAGCAAGCGGCGACAATGAAGTTCACGAGCACCCATTCGTCGAAGGAAAGACGGGTTACCTCAAAAGCGAAATGGATCACTACGCATTTCCGCAAGTCCATGTCTTCGTCGAGAAACACAATCGGTACTCAAACTGGGAAGCGCGTGTCGAAATCGATCGCTATCTAAAAGAAAGCTCGAGCAAGCTTCAGATGGAAGGAGTGGGACTAAAACGTAAAATTAAGAATCTCACTAAAAAGCTACCATTCCGACCTCTCCAACGATTTATCTACGTCTACGTCTTTCAAAGGGGATTTTTGGACGGTAAAGAGGGATATTATTTCGCAAAGCTGCACGCAATGTATGAATTTCTCACGGTTGCAAAAACCTTTGAACTGAGAAAACAATCCGGGAAAGAAAGGCCATAAAGGTCACAAATTTACAAATCAATCCCCAGCACCCCTAAATACAGGTAAATTCCCTAAGGGAATTAAAGCCAGAGCATCTTAAGTCGATAATCACTCTACTACTGAGCATTTTTAGCTTGGGGTTGATCAGTATGTTCACTTCATTCAAGTACCTGTTACCTAAAGACCTTAATCCAATCCACTAGACTCTTCTGCAACTATGGCAACTAGGATCTTCATCGTAGACGACCACCCTCTCGTTAGACAGGGTCTCTCCCAAATTATCGCCGGACAGGAAGATATGGAAGTGTGTGGCGAAGCCGAGGATTCTCCTTCAGCCATGCAAGGCGTCGGCAACACAAATCCAGACGCAATCATTGTGGATATCTCTCTTCAAGGTAACAACGGCCTCGAACTTATCAAGAATATCAAAGCAGTCTACGATACTATCCCGATAATGGTATTCTCAATGCATGACGAAACGATCTACGCTCAACGCGCCCTACGAGCAGGAGCCAAGGCCTACGTCATGAAAAAGGAATCTTCCGACAAAGTCGTCACCGCAATACATAAGATCATGAAAGGCGAGATCTACGTCAGCGCCAGCGTGGCGGATCAAGTGCTCCACCAAATCGTCAACGGTCCCAACAACGTATCTCAATCCCCCATCGATCGGCTCACAGACCGGGAACTGGAAGTTGTCCAACTTATTGGCCGCGGCCTTTCTACCCGAGAGATCGCCGAGAGTTTGAACCTTAGCGTCAAAACGATCGAATCGCACAGAGCCCATGTAAAAGAGAAGCTCAACCTCAGGAACGCTACGGAACTTGTCCAGTTCTCTGTGCAATGGGTAGATCAACAAACGATGTAGTTCGCCCGCCTCTGAGAGGCTTTTTTACCTAAGCGAAGCGATCTGGCGCTTCGCTTTTATTTTTTAGAATTCCCCCCTCCCCTAAGCGCTTCAACTTACAGAAACCTGAGTAAGCTATGACCTCTCCCCTAGAAGCGATTAGCAGAGTGCCCCGATTGTAAAAAGAAAGCAAATTCCCTAAACTCCACGGACCCAGCAATTTTCCCGTGGACAGAAAAAAACGATTACTCAAACGCATTCTCCTCATTGACGAGCAACCCGTCTGCAAAGATGGACTCGAGCATATCCTCGAAGACTCCGCAGACTTTCATCTTCAGTCCTTCTGCAGTAGTTTAGACGATCTCACCAACGATTTGCCCAATAAGCCCGACTTAATCGCAATCGATATCTCAGTCGCAAGAAGCAAAGGCATCGCCGCTATAAGGGAGCTGAAAACACGCTTTCCACTCGGCTATATTCTCGTCCTCACCGGCCACGACGAAGTCCTCTTCGCAGAAAGATGCCTCAAAGCCGGAGCTAAAGGCTATCTCATGAAGACAGCCAACAAAGACGAGCTCATCAACGCTCTCAAAAACGTTGCCGAAGGCAATCTCCACGTCTCCGAACGCATGCGAGCTCGCATGCTCACTCGCCTCTCTGGATTATCCGGCTCTCAAGACGAAGTCGATTTCGACCGCCTTTCCGACCGCGAACTTCTCATTGTCCAGCATATCGGACAGTCAAAAAACAATAAAGAAATCGCAAACGAGCTGCAAATTTCGATAAAGACCATAGAATCTCACAGATCGCGGATCAAATCCAAGCTTCAGCTCTCTAGTCCAAATGAACTTGTTCGATACGCGATGAAACTCCAAAAAGCTACAATCTAGAAAATCCACGCCCCAACCTTGGTCCAACAATCCGAAGACAGTCGATCCACCGCTATACTCGCCGAAGACGATGAGATGATTCGCGAGCTTGTTTCACTCTATCTCGATCGAATGGGCTACCACGTCCTCGAGGCGAAAAACGGCAAAGAAGCTATCGACCTGCTCGCCGACCAAGCAGAAGATGCCGTAGAGCTAATCGTCACCGACCTCGTCATGCCCGAAGCAGGCGGAGCCGAAGTCATTCGCAATGCCCGCTCAACAGGCAAATGCGACCGGATCCTTATCATTTCCGGTTTCACCGACGACGCAACCTTCCTGGAACAAACTATAAAGGAAGGTTCCGAGTTCCTCAAAAAACCCTTCACCTTCGTCGATTTTGAAGCGAAAGTCGAAGGCCTCCGCCAAGGCGCTTAAAAGCCCCAAGGACCGACTTCTGACCTCAGACTTCAGACCTCTGCAAAAAAGCCTTGCTCCTCGGGGAAATTAGTATCTCTTTCTCCCCTTCACGCTAGAGGACGGTATACCAACCCCCGACTCCACGGAATGCCTCAAACGAGGTTTCAGCGGCCAAGTCAGCCCAAAGCTTGCTCGGTGGTCCTTCAATCGGAGAACCTCAAATTCCGCGAAATACCAAAATTCAAATGGCAAAAAGCAAAGCAGTTAACAAAACCGATATCATCGGCGACTTCAAGACGCACGACAAGGACACAGGTTCTTGCGACGTTCAAATCGCCCTCCTTTCGGCGCGTATCGCTCACCTGACCGAGCACCTTCGTACGCACCGCAAGGACTTCCATACACGCCGCGGCCTCCTCGCTCTCGCAGCGCGCCGCCGCAAGCTCCTCGACTACTTGAAGAAGCAAGACCTCGACAAGTACAACGAGATGCTCCAACGCCTCAACCTCCGCCGATAGTCGGTGCGATCAGGAAAACAGGCGCGCAATTCACCGCCTTTCGCTCGCCCAACATTGAAAAGCGAGTGAAAGCGATCACTTTCCAAACCTGCGAAAAAGCTCACCAGCAATCTCGCAGGTTTTTTTGCATAATAAAATCCCAGCTCCCCTGAGTCGGGTATCCAAATAAACAAAACAAAAACGAAAGCCTCAGCCCACGCGTAACGACCTAAGGGAAATTTCCGCATGAGACTCCAGCAACTTCTAACCGGAAGCCAGATGTAGCGGCATTCGATAGAATTCCGAACTCCTCAACCAAGCAGTCTCATCCCGAAATCTCTCTGTCAGTCGCGACCAACGGAGACTGAGTAATCGAAAGAGATATGATACAACCACACACTGTAAAAGTCGACGACCTCGGCCTTACGTTCTCAACTGGCGAACTCGCCAATCTCGCCAGCGGTGCCGTCACCGTTATCTCCGGCGAAACAAGCATCTTCGTTTCAGCAACAGCTGCGAAGAACATCCGCGAGGGACAAGACTGGTTCCCACTCACCGTCGACTACCGCGAAAAGTACGCTGCTGCTGGCAAGTTCCCAGGTGGCTACTTCAAGCGCGAAGGTCGTCCTTCCGAAAAGGAAATCCTTACCTCTCGCCTCTGCGACCGTCCATGCCGCCCTCTATTCCCGAAGGGTTTCTTGAACGAAGTCCAAATCATCGGCTTCCTTCTCTCGGCTGACCAAATCAACGATCCAGATATCCTTATGGTAAACGGCGCTTCCGCTGCCCTCGCCATCTCAGATATCCCTTGGAATGGTCCAATCGGTTGCGTTCGCGTTGGACGTATCGACGACGAATTCGTCGCTAACCCAACCATCGAAGAGCAATACTCATCCGACCTCGACCTGATCTA
The DNA here is from genome assembly GCA_039186805.1 of Verrucomicrobiota bacterium. Classification (GTDB taxonomy): domain Bacteria; phylum Verrucomicrobiota; class Verrucomicrobiia; order Opitutales; family Opitutaceae; genus JBCCZW01. Next base: position 2,040 of record JBCCZW010000279.1, on the reverse strand, counting down.
CGTAGGCACGAAAACGGACATGCTCATGATCGAAGGCTCTGCGGACCAAATCCCAGAAGACGACTTCATCGCAGCCCTCGAGTTCGCCCACGAAGCCATCCAGCCAATCATCGAAGGCATCGAAGAACTCCGCCGCATTGCCGGTAAGGAGAAGAAGGAATTCGAACTAGTCACCCTTCCCGACGAAATCCGCACGCTCGTTTCCGATCTCATCGGCGACAAGATCAAGGAAGCCGCCAAGATCGGCGACAAGCAAGAGCGCAACGGCGCCATGGATGAGCTCAAGGAAGAAGCAGACGCGCTCCTCCTCGAAAAGCTAGGCGAAGACGACTACAATCCAAACCATCTCGGGATGGCCATGGAAGAGCTTCAAGAAGCCGCCTACCGCGCCCCGGTCCTCGCAGAAGGCATCCGTGCCGGAGGACGCAAGCCAAAGGAGCTCCGCGAAATCAAGTCTAAGGTAGGCCTCCTGCCACGCGTTCACGGTTCCGCCCTCTTCTCACGTGGCGAAACTCAAACCATCGTCATGACGACCCTCGGCCCGACGAAGGAAGCTCAAAGCCTCGACGCGCTCAGCGGCGGACCCACTTCCAAGTCGTTCATCCTGCACTACAACTTCCCTCCCTACTCAGTAGGCGAAACAGGTCGCTTCGGCGTTCCTGGCCGTCGCGAAATCGGTCACGGCGCCCTCGCAGAACGCTCGCTCTTGCCAGTCGTTCCTGCAGAAGACGCATTCCCTTACTCGATCCGCCTCACCTCCGAGATCATGGCTTCCAACGGTTCGACTTCTATGGCGTCGATCTGTGGCGGTTGCTTGTCCCTCATGGACGCAGGTGTTCCGATCTCCGATCCCGTCGCAGGTATCTCAGTGGGAATGATCTCCGACTTCGACGATGACGGAAAGATCAAGAATCACGTCGTCATCACCGACATCCTCGGTGAAGAAGACCACTTCGGCGATATGGACTTCAAGATCGCTGGTTCCACAAAGGGCATCACCGGTTTCCAATTGGACCTCAAGATCAACGGCCTCCCGTTCAACATCGTTCGCGAAGCGGTCGCTCAAGCGCGCAGCGCTCGCCTCGAAATCCTCGAAGCGATGAGCGAAGCCCTCGCAGCTCCACGCGAGAACGTATCCGAATCCGCGCCACGTATCGAAACCGTCCAAATCGATCCGGACAAGATCGGCGCTCTCATCGGCCCTGGCGGCAAGAACATCCGCCGCATCGTCGAGATCACTGGAGCGCAAATCGATATCAACGAAGACAACAGCGGCCGCGTTGCCATCTACGCAACCAGCCAAGAGTCGATGCAACGCGCGATGCAGGAAATCGACCTCGTCTGTGGTGAAATCGAAGAAGGCAAGATCTACCGCGGCGTCGTCAAGGCCGTTAAGGAATTCGGCTGCTTCGTCGAAGCCCTACCAGGTCAAGAAGGCCTCGTTCACATCTCTGAGCTCGCCGACTTCCGCGTACGCCGCACCGAAGACGTCTGCAAGCCAGGCGACGAAATGGTCGTCAAGTGCATCGGCATCGACGAAAAGGGTCGCGTCCGCCTCAGCCGCAAGGCAGCTCTCGAAGACCTCGAAGCTCGTAAGGCAGCCAAGGAAGCTCCAGCTGAAGAACCAGAAGCCTCCGACGAATCCAGCGAAGAAGAAGAAACTGCAGAAGCAAGCAGCTAATCTTCGCATCCAAATTTCAACTACTAAGGCCAGAGCTAACCAGCTCTGGCCTTTTTCGTTTGTAGGAAGAGGCTTTACGCCTCGACCCCACAACCCAATCCTCCAAAATCCGAATTCACCACTCCACATTCCCAATTCAAAATTCCAACATGCACACTCTCATCACCAACGACGATGGCATTGCGTCTCCTCTGCTCCCTCCTCTTGTAAACGCCTTCGCCAAAATCGGCTCAGTCACCGTAGTCGCGCCTTCAACCGAGCAATCCTGGATAGGGAAAGGCATGAGCCGCTTCAAAGATGTTCAACTTGAGGAGCGAACTGACTTCGAACACCCCACCTACGCCCTCACCGGCACCCCT